>JBJTWL010000001.1:0-11304 GCA_046081745.1 Flavobacteriales bacterium
AAATTCCAATTGTTGGTCCGACAGTGAGGCTAAGCAAGCGGAACGCCTACGGGTGGCCCGAATTGCGCATACCGGCAAGGAACTTTTTATTAATGAAGCCATTCCCAACCTGTTTGCGCAACCAGCGGATTTTCAAAAGGAAATTGTAGCCCTGAAACAGGAGGCGAAGGCGATGAACTCGGAATCGATAGCCTATGCGGCCTTAGCCATGCGTACACGCACGGATTACACGTCGTGGGTTATGGAAAACCCGAGCATGGTTCGATTCATACACGGAGCGCTTGACCGTTTGGTGAGCGTTGAGGAGTTGCAACAACGTTTAATGCCCCAAGCCGACCAAGCGGCACCAGAAATCATCATCCTCCCCAACGCGGGCCACATGGCACACCAGGAAGCTACGGAAGAGGTGGTGAGGGGGTGTTGGGGTAAGTAATACCACGGATTTTAAATATGTGGTGGCGATGTTTGGTATTGGCATCAATTAAGGATTCCATCGGAATCTCATCCCATGGAATGATAGTTTAATAAATGAATGCACGACCCCGTGGGAGTCGAATAGGTGGCGAATGGGTTTATCCCTGGGTGCGGGTTGAAACCCGCACCCAGGGCGCTTCAAAACAATCAAAAAGCTAGCTTGCTCCGTTGTCGCAACCTTTCTTTTTTGCTTTTTTCACGCTGTTAAAGCGAACTTTCCCACCGTTTTAAAAGCAAAAAAGCCAGCCTCTCGGCTAGCTTTTTAATGGTTTTGGCGGAGAGAGAGGGATTCGAACCCTCGATACACTTTTGGCGTATACACACTTTCCAGGCGTGCTCCTTCAACCACTCGGACACCTCTCCAGACAGGGGCAAAGGTATTCCATTTTTTTGGTGTAACAAAACCACGGGTTCTCTCGTAAAATAATTTCCTGTTTTTCAGGTTAATTAACCCGTTTTCACATAAATTAGCAAAATTTTTTTCATGTCTGGTTCCTATCATAAAATCTCATTTGCAGGCCTTCTTATTACCATCGGAATTGTATTTGGTGACATCGGAACCTCGCCCCTGTATGTGTTTCAAGCCATTACCGGTCAGGGGGAACACCTCAGTAGAGATTTTGTAATTGGAGGCTTGTCTTGCGTGATTTGGACCTTGATTTTATTAGCGACCATTAAATACATTTACTTTGCGTTGAATGCCGATAACAACGGGGAAGGTGGGATTTTTGCCCTCTATGCCTTACTCAAAGAACGAAACGTTCGGTGGGTGGTTATTCCAGCGCTCATTGGGTGTGCCACCTTGCTCGCCGATGGCTTTATTACCCCTGCGATTTCCATCTCTTCTGCCGTAGAAGGAATTAACAACATTAATCCGGACGTCCCGGTTATCCCCATTGTGGTTGGAATTATTATTGCTTTATTCACCATACAACAATTTGGTACCGCGGCCATTGGTAAGGCCTTTGGTCCGATCATGGTGGTTTGGTTCTCCTATTTAGCCTACCTCGGAGCAATAAACATTTTTAAAAATCCGACGGTTTTAGCAGCCTTTAATCCGTACGAAGCCTTTCATTTTGTGACCACCGTTCCGGGTGGCTTTGCTGCACTGGGGGCCGTTTTTTTATGTACTACAGGAGCTGAGGCACTTTATTCAGACCTTGGGCATTGCGGAAAAGGAAACATTCGCATCAGCTGGGCCGTGATTTCAGCCGTTTTAGTTTTTCATTATTTAGGACAAGCCGCCCTCTGCACCTCAGAAGGGTTTACCCTAGCCAAAGGAGCCACCGTGTTCTACAGCATGGTTCCTAAAAACCAATTAATTTTTGCGGTAATTATTGCCACAGCGGCGACCATTATTGCTTCACAAGCATTAATAACAGGGGTTTTTACCCTCATGAACGAAGCCATTAAACTAAAACTCTGGACTAACCTTAAAGTGAAGTTTCCTTCTGATCATCAGGGGCAAATTTATATTCCATTCATCAATTGGGTATTGATGATTGGTTGTTTAATGGTGATCTGGATTTTTAAAAAATCGAGTGCGATGGAACACACCTATGGGTTAGCTATAACCATTGATATGGTAATGACTTCGGTGTTATTAGGATTTTTATTGATGCTAAAAAATCCAAGAGCCCGGGGGTTTTATGTTTTAATTTTTGCTGTATTCCTGATGATCGAAGGGGTCTTCTTATTGTCTAATTTAGGTAAAATTGTTTCTGGAGGATGGTTTACGCTTATTCTAGCAACCACGTTCTTTACCCTTCTATTCTTATACTACAAGGCGCGCGAATTGAGAAAAAACATAACAGAATACCTTCCCATGAAGGCCGTTACGCCCTTGCTGGAAGCGGTTAGTAAGGATAAATCAATACCTTATGAGGCAACTAACCTGGTGTTTCCAACACGAAGTAATTCCCATGATAAATTGGATTTGACTGTATATCATTCCCTGTTTATGAAACGTCCGCGCAAGGCAGGAGTAATTTGGTTCCTTCACTTGGATATTTTGAATGAACCATGGGGGGTACATTATTCAGTACACGAAGTAATCGACGGCTCTTGCTACTACGTTTCCTTACAATTAGGATTTAAAGAAGAACACCGCATTGAGTACATGATGCGGAAAATTCATTGCACCATGGTAGAGAAAGGGGAACTCACCAATGAAAGTGTTTTTGAGTGCATCAAAGACCGGGTTGGAAAGGTTGATTTTAAGTTCATTGTATTAAATTCCCGCGTTTCAACAGACAACGCATTAACGGCCTTTCAAATTCTTTGTGTAAAAGCGTATCGATTTGTGAAATCAACTGGATTGAAACCTGCTGAAGATTTTGGGCTTGATAAAACGAATGTTGAAGTAGATTATATTCCAATTTCGGTTACGGCACAAGTAAATCAAGAACTTACCGAAGATTACGAAGATTATTCATCGACCAAGAAGCGTTAGTTTACAGTTGAGTTAGAGCGGCTAATCACGCACTTTCTCCCGCAACCACCCTACTGAAATCTTCTGGAGATGGGACGTCATGTGTTCCTAAATACCACATTAATTTGGTCACAGCAGCTTCTGTAGTCAAGTCTGTCCCATTCCATGCGCCAAGTTCTGCCAACAGATGTCCCGAGGCATATTTACCGGGTTGCACACTTCCGCTGGTGCATTGTGAGATGGTTAGAAGAATTCCCCCTTGATTCACATAATCAGATAATACCTTGGCAAATGCTACATGGTTCGGTGTGTTTCCAGACCCGTAAGCCTCTATGATTATGGCGCGATGAATGTTTGGGTCAAACACAGATTGGTATGCTTCGAGGTTTATTCCCGGATAGAGTTTTACTAATCCAACCCGTTGATCTAAGACCTTAACATAGGTGATTCCTGTTGCGTTGTGCTCAAGCAATTGATTGGCGTGGATCTTAATGTCTACTCCAGCAACCCCCAGTAAGGGATAGTTTGGAGAATCAAACGCATCAAATTGGTGCGCAGAAATTTTAGACACCCTAGACCCTCGAAATAATTTAGACTGGAAGAAAACAGCCACTTCTTGCAATTCCGCGCGACCATCCACCCGTTTTTTTCCTGCTATTTCAAGGGCGGCAAGTATATTTTCTTTTCCATCTGAGCGTAAAATCCCCACCGGCAGTTGTGATCCTGTGAGCACAATAGGCTTAGTTAAGCCCTGAATCATAAAACTCAAGGCAGAAGCCGTATAAGCCATGGTATCTGTTCCGTGCAATAAAACGAACCCATCAAAAGCTTGATTGTTTTTTTCAATGAGTTCAACCAATTCTACCCAATGTGACGGATTCATGTGGGATGAATCGATGGGATTTGTAATACTAATTGGGATTACCTCAAGGGCTAAGCGCTGGATTTCTGGAATCTGTTGATGGATGTATTCAAAATCTAAGGGCTGCAACTCCCCCGTGGTAGGATTCGCCATCATACCAATGGTACCACCGGTATAAATTAGTAAAATACGTGGTTTCATTGGTGTTGCATCTTAAGATTAAACAAGTGATGAGCATTTTCGGAAGTAATTTTGTTTACTTCTTTTATCGGAATAGCTAACGCATTACTCAACGCGTCGGCAATGTGAATCAAATATGCCGGTTCATTTCGTTTTCCCCGGTGTGGTGTTGGGGACAGATACGGGGCATCGGTTTCCAACACCAGCCGATCCACCGGAAGCATCTTAACCACGTCTGCCAGGCCACTGTTTTTGTAGGTTAATACGCCGCCAATGCCAAAATAAAAGGATGGATGGGTTCGCAAGATATATTCCGCTTGCTCTTTGTTGCCGGTAAAACAGTGAAACACCCCCCTTAGTTCGGTGTTTTGGTATGTAGAGAGCACTTCAAATAGGGGATCAAAGGCATCCCTAACGTGAATGGCAATGGGAAGATTATAGTGTAACGCCCACCCAATTTGTTGATGAAGGGCCTCTTGTTGTTGGATAAGGAATTGTTTGTCCCAATAAAGATCCATGCCAATTTCTCCAACCGCTACAAGCTGCTCATGATGTGTTTTAAGCAGTTCGTGCAGGGTATTCAGTTGTTCGGTTACATCTTCCTTTACATAGCAGGGGTGCAGGCCAAGCATGGGGTAGCACGGTACAATGGAATTTTGGAGCACCTGTAGTAAAGGATTCCATGAATCTACATCAATATTGGGGAGTATAATTTCCGATACTCCCGCTTCGTTCGCACGATGCAATACATCATCCAGGGAGGAGAGTAATGATGCTTCGTACAGGTGACAATGGGTATCAATCATTAGATTAAGCTTGACATTTTTCCCAATTCCATGCGTCTTTTAAGGCCTCTTTCACATTACGTTTTGCACGCCATCCCAGCGTCGTATTGGAATAGGAAACATTTGCGAAGATTTCCGTGATATCCCCGGAACGCCGTGGTCCAATCTGATACGGAAGGTCTAAACCAGAAACTTCATTGAAGTATAGTATCATTTCGAGCACAGAGGTGCCTTTCCCCGTTCCAATATTAAATACATCCAAGGGCTTGTCGCTTGTAAACAACAGGGCCCGCACATGGGCATCTGCCACGTCACTTACATGCACATAATCCCGGATGCACGTACCATCTGAGGTAGGGTAGTCGTTTCCAAACACGGTAAGGTGAGAACGTATCCCAGCAGCAGTTTGGGTGATGTATGGCAAGAGGTTGTTGGGGATTCCGACCGGAAGCTCACCGATTAATCCACTCGAATGTGCACCAATTGGGTTGAAATATCGCAGGCAAATCGTTTGAAACGGCACGGAATTCCGATGTACATCTTCAATAATCTGTTCCCCCATCCATTTGGTAAACCCGTATGGAGATGCTGGTAAGCGTTTTGGGGTGCTTTCATACACCTGTTTTTCATCAGGTTCTCCGTAGACCGTACAAGAGGAAGAAAAGACGAATTTTGAAACAGAAAATTGATGGCAGGCCTCAAGTATGTTCATCAATCCGATGAGGTTGTTCTGATAATATTGAAGTGGGATTTCACACGATTCACCGACGGATTTGTGGGCAGCAAAATGAATTACGGCATCAAATGCATGGGATTCAAACACCCGATACAAGGCCTCTTTATCACAAACATCCAAGGAAAAAAATGAAAATCTGTTATTTGTTAGGCGAGATAAACCCTCCAAAATTTTCTGAGAACTGTTTCGTAAGTCATCCACAATAACGGGATAAAAACCTTGCTCCACCAACGAAACGACGGTGTGAGAACCGATATATCCTGCGCCTCCCGTAACAAGAACTTGTTTCATAGGGTAAAGGTAAACATTTCTTAAGGACCGTAAACGTGAACAATTATTCTACACGAACGTTTTCTTTCCATGTTCAAATGGTGTTGTGCGCTCTTCTTTCTTGGATTATTTCACAAAGAAACCGTGAGTTTAGAAGTAACAGTTAGCGGGTTTCCTTCCAATAAAGGGCAAGCCTATGTTGCTTTATTTAATTCCAGTGAAACCTTCCCTAGTTATGGCAAACAACTTAAAGGAAAAATTGTAGACATCGAGCAGCTTAAGTGCAAGGTAAGCTTTACCAACTTAACGCCAGGATCCTATGCAATTGCGGTGTATCATGACGTAAATAAAAATGACAAGCTGGACAAAAATGTGCTTGGAATGCCCACCGAGTCATATGGGTTTTCAAACAACGCCCGAGCTACCTTTTCTGCGCCGAGCTATCAAGAGGCAAAGGTGTCCTGCCTGAAAAACAAATCAATCAACATTCTGGTTAAGTGATTAATTCACGTCATATTTTAAATACAAATTCCGTTGCGCATGAAAGGGAGGCCCTTCTGTTCTTCGGTATTCATTTTTCATGTCTGACGTTATCCAACGAGATTTAACCGTCCCACGCCATTGAAATTCAAAAATTTCGGTAATTTCTGCTTGGATGGTAGGGTCAAAAATAGGGGCCGCTACTTCAATGCGAAAATCCAGGTTTCGTTCCATTAAATCGGCACTTCCAATGTAAAACAAAGGATTCCCATCATTTCCAAAGACCATACACCTGGCATGTTCCAAATACCGATCTACAATACTAATCACGGTTAAATTTGGATTTTTGTTCAAATTTGTTTTTAAACAACAGATCCCCCGTACAATCATCTCTACTCGAACACCTGCTGTGCTCGCTTCAATTAACTTCTCAATCATTAATCGATCGGTAAGGTTGTTCAATTTAATGCGAATAAAAGCAGGTTTTTTCGCCTTAGCTAAGGAAATTTCTTTGTCAATGAGTTGCACAATTTTTCTACGGTAATTAATGGGAGAAACCATTAAGTGACGAAAACCCACCCGTTCCATATTGTTTACAAGCAATTTAAACACTTTAGACACTTCAGACACTACCCGTTTTTCCGCGGTAAGTAAGGCAAAATCTGTATAAATCCGTGAGGTTCGTTCATTAAAATTTCCAGTGCCAACATACGCTACCGAAAGGTCCTTGCCTTTGTCTTGTCGTTTTATATACAAGAGCTTTGAGTGAACTTTGAGATTTGGCGCACCATAGATTACTTTTGCCCCGTGTTCTTTAAGTTGGTTTGACCATTGCAAGTTATTTTCTTCATCAAAACGGGCTTGTAATTCCATCACCACTACCACTTGCTTTCTGTTGTAAATGGCAGCAATAAGAGCCCGCATAATTTGTGAATCGGGCGCCAAGCGATATACGTTGATTTTGATTTCAGAAACCAAGGGATCAATGGCCGCTTCACGTAAGACATCAATGATGTAATCGAACTTTTGATACGGAAAATGTAGAAAAACGTCGCGTTCTTGTATTCGTTCTAGGATTTGATGACCTGATTCTAAAAAGGCATGGGGGTGTGGGGGTTGTGGCGCGAAGAGTAAATCTTTGCGATTGAAATCCGGAAATTGTAAAAAATCTTTGAAGTTATGATAGCGTCCTCCCGGAATCGCGTTGGTTGCTTTTTTCAGTTCCAAGCAGTTGAGTAGATAGCTCAGCAAATCCTCCGGCATGAATTCATCATATACAAAACGAACCGGGGTTCCTTTTTTACGTTTTTTCAGACTCCGCTCGATTTTTTCTGAGTAGGATTGGGTTACATCATCGTCTAAATCCAATTCAGAATCTCGGGTAAATTTAAAGGTGTAGGCGCTGATCTTATCCGAAGGAATCATCGAAAAGATGTTCGGTAAATGGAGCCGTATAATGTCATCAGCCAATATAAAAAAGGAATCTTTACCTTCATTCATTACGTGAAACCGAGCTTTCCCCGGTGGGATTTGCAGAATAGCGTAACGATTTGCAACCCCTTTTTTTTGAATTTTTATCGCTAGATAAATGGCGTCGTCTCGTAAATCGGGAAACGCCGACTTTTTATCGAGAATGATCGGGAACAACATGTGCTTGAAGGTTTCCTTAAAATATTGGGAAACTTGTTTAGCCAAACTCGGGGCTATTGTTTGCTCATCTACTAAATAAATCCCTTCATTGATGAGTTTTTGTGTCAAATGTAAATAGCATGATTCGAACAGTTCTTGCTGATGCAAAACCACTTTCCGGATGTCTTTATAAAGTTCCTCAGCAGTACCATGGTATCCATAAACCTTTTTTTGTTTAAGGTTAATCATGCGACGAACCCCGGCGACACGAACCCGAAAAAACTCATCGAGGTTATTGGAGTAAATACCAAGAAATCGAAACCGCTCAATTAAGGGTACTTTTTCGTCGCGAGCTTCTTGTAAAACGCGTGCATTAAAGCTAAGCCAACTTAATTCTCGATTTATGGTCTTCATATTCATTACCGCAGGTTTCATGCCGCAAGTTACAACAGCAAGATTACCCCTATATTAAGCGATTAAATTATTCGAATTCGAAAAGAGCTGCTCCTTTTTCAACGACAGCCCCTGCTGCCACATGGATAGTTTTCACCTTTCCAATGCCACTTGATTTTAAGGTGTTTTCCATTTTCATGGCTTCTAAAGAAATCAAAGGGGTTCCTGCATCAACTTCTTCTCCCACAGCAACAAGCACATTAATAATTCTACCGGGCATCGGGGCATTGAAACTTTTAATTTTTCGAACTTTTGGTTTATCCATGCCAAGCTGATGAATTAACTCATCCAACGCATGTTTTTTTCGAATATGGAACACCCGGTGATTTATTTTAAGGACTAACTGGTGTGCTTCACTTAAATCTGAAAGCACTTCCCCGTGATATTCTTGTCCTTCAAAGTCTAGGGTGAAAAATCGGTGGTCTATCCAACGGATAGCCGCTCCCTCTGAAGTTGCAGTTTGTTTTTGGTCAAAAATCCAAGTCATGCGTTTTTGTTTATGGTAAATATAAAATCATTTGCCTCAAGAATTTCTTCTTGAATTAACCCATTAAAGTCATCGTACATTAATTCAAAGTGGTTTGCCAATACTTCCTCGCCAATGTATTTTAAATGGCTTGAAACACCCTGTTGCACTAATTCACTTCCTCGATATTGTACACGAATTTTATCAGTAACTTCGAACCCACCGTCTTTTCGTGCATTTTGTATGCGATTCACCACCTCGCGTGCAATTCCCTCACTTTTTAGTGCCGGGGTAATTTCAACGTCCAACGCCACGGTAAGGATTCCATCACTAGCCACCACCCAGCCAGGAACGTCTTTCGTGCTTATTTCCACATCGGTTAAATCCAGGTTAATCTCCACGCCATCAAGCATAAACGTGGCCCCTTGATTCGTTTCAATGGCTTGAATTTCCTCGGAACTTAAGCTGTTTACCCATGCGGCAATGCCCTTCATGTGTTGACCATATTTTGGTCCAATTGTTTTAAAATTCGGCTTGATTTGTTTTACTAACGCAGACGCGTCCATCCATTCGATGTCTTTGACATTTACCTCTGATTTTACAAGGCCCGCGATCCGATTCACGTAGGAGGTAAGGGGCTCAGGAAGGGTTGGAATAAGAATTCGTTGCAGCGGTTGTCGCACACGAATTTTTTCTTTTTTCCGTAAACTCAGTACCATTGAGGTAATTCGTTGCGCCAAGTCAATTTCTTGCTCTAAGGCGGGATTAATAGCGGCCTTATCAATCGAAGGAAATGAAGCTAAATGAACCGATTCCGCTTCCTTTCCTTGGGTTAAATCCAAGTATAAGCGATCCATGTAAAACGGAGCGATTGGAGCGGATAAGATGCTTACTGTTTTTAAACAAGTATAAAGTGTTTGATAAGCGGCTAGTTTATCGGTTGCATCATCATTTTTCCAAAAGCGCCTTCTTCCCAGCCGTACGTACCAATTCGACAATTGATCACAAACAAAATCTTGAATTTGCCTTCCGGCATTCGTTGCGTCGTACTGCTCATAACTTTCATCTACTTGGGTTATGAGGCTATTCAGTCGTGACAATACCCAGCGGTCCATTTCCGGTCGTTGCTCGATCGGAAGTTGATCAACCATTGGGTCGAACGCATCAATATTCGCATACAAAGCAAAGAAGGAATAGGTGTTATATAAGGTGCCAAAAAACTTTCGTTGGGTTTCTTGTATACCGGCCTCATCGAATTTTAGGTTATCCCAAGGTTGAGCATTCGTTAGCATATACCATCGCGTACTGTCGGCGCCGTAGGTAGATAAGGTTTCGAATGGATCGGTAGCGTTTTTTAATCGTTTAGACATTTTTTGTCCTACTTTATCCAACACTAAGCCGTTAGAAACCACGGATTTATAAGCCACTTTCCCGAATACCAGTGCCGAGATGGTGTGAAGGGTGTAAAACCATCCACGGGTTTGGTCGACCCCTTCCGCAATAAAATCAGCGGGATAATGGATTCCTTGATCAATAAATTCTTTGTTTTCGAACGGATAATGCCACTGTGCAAAAGGCATGGATCCTGAATCAAACCATACGTCGATCAAATCAGATTCTCTCCGCATGGGTTTTCCACTCGGCGACACTAAGATGATTTCATCCATTTTATGTTTGTGCAAATCTATACGTTGGTAATTTTCAGCACTCATATTACCCACTTCAAATGCGGCTATTGGATTTTCTGACATAAAACCGTTTAATACGGACTCTTCACAGGCCGCATTTAGTGCTTCTAAGGAACCAATGCAACGGCGTTCATCACCATTTTCAGTACTCCATATCGGAATCGGAATTCCCCAAAAGCGGGAACGGGATAAATTCCAATCGTTTGCGTTTTCCAACCATTTACCAAATCGTCCAGAACCGGTGGATTCTGGTTTCCAATGTATCGTTTTGTTCAGTGCAACCAAGGTTTCTCGATGTTCTGAAACACGAATAAACCATGAATCGAGCGGATAGTATAGAACAGGCTTGTCGGTTCGCCAGCAATGCGGGTAGCTGTGTTCATATTTTTCTACTTTAAAGGCCCGCCCTGCTTCTTTTAACTGAATGGCAAGTTCTACATCCACAGATTTTTCCGGTACATCGGCATCGTCATAATATTCTTGTTTCACATATTTACCAGCTAAATTGCCCATTTCCGGTCTAAATCGACCTTGTAAATCGACCAAGGGCACGGGTTGACCGGTTTCATTAAGCACTAAAAGTGGGGGAACCCCTGCTTCCTGCGCAACACGTGCATCGTCTGCCCCAAAGGTTGGCGCCGTATGTACAATACCCGTTCCGTCTTCCGTGGTTACAAAAGTACCCCCGATTACTGTGAATGCTTCTTCCGCTCGTTCATAGGGCAAGCAATAGGGAAGAAGCTGTTCATACCGCAGGTGAATTAAGGTGCTGCCCTTGTGAGAAGCTCCAATAAAGAAAGGGATTGTTTTTTTGTCTTCTGGTAATATGACGTGTTCTACGGAATCAACG
>JBJTWL010000002.1:0-15360 GCA_046081745.1 Flavobacteriales bacterium
TTGGTTGCACCACAGCCGACTCTACCTTTATAACCGTTAACCCTGAACCAACCATATCAGCCAATCCGTTGTTGAGTGAAATTTGCTTGGGCGAAAGCATCTCTATTGCAGTATCTGGAGCCACAACATTTCAATGGTCTAATGGAAATACCGGCTCATCGTTTACGGATTTCCCAACGACTTCAGAAACCATCAGCATCATAGGATTGAATAACGCCGGTTGTTCTGATACTACTTCCGTGGACATCATTGTGCACCCGAATCCACTGGCGCTCATTGGTGTAACAAATGGGAATTTACAAAGCGATAATCCGGTGGCAACGTTTCAAAATAATTCGATTGGTCAAGTGAATTCAATTTGGAATTTTGGAGATGGAACCTATGTTTCCGATAACGCCATGGATGTCGTACATACGTTTCCGTTTGAAGATGGTAATTACACCGTAAGTTTATCCATAAGTAATGCATTTGGCTGCACAGATTCCACTACCATCGGCATTCAAGTATCGGGTGACCCGATATACTATGTACCCAACACCTTTACCCCTGACGGCGACCAATTCAACAATGTCTTTACTCCCATATTCACCACCGGATTTGACCCAACCGCTTATAATCTATCCATTTACAATCGGTGGGGTGAGCTATTATTTGAATCCTTGTCACACGAGGAAGGTTGGCCGGGATATTATGGTGGGCTCAAAGTACCAGCCGGAACTTATACCTACACCATCACCTATTTCGATAAGAAAGAAAATCGCTTAAAGGTACTTGAAGGACACGTGAATTTGATTCGATAGGATCTTATTACCCTTTCCTTAGTCATAAATAAAACCTGTTGAACCTCATTGAATGAAAGTTGTTTATACCTTTGAATGGTGGAAGGAATTAAAAATATTTTTGGTGAACCGCTCATCCCATGCTGTATGGATCCGATGACTGGATTTTACAGAGATGGTTTCTGTAGAACAGACGTGTTTGACGAAGGCAGGCACGTGGTATGCGCTCAAATGACTGAAGAATTTCTGAACTTTTCAAAAGCAGTTGGAAATGACCTTTCAACCCCAAGACCCGAATATGATTTTCCCGGACTAAAACCCGGCGATTTTTGGTGTTTGTGTGCGCTTCGCTGGAAACAAGCATTTGATGCGGGAAAAGCTCCCTTGGTAAAACTTGAAGCATGTTCCGAAGCCGCGTTAGCTTACATAACAATTCAAGATTTAATTGCACAAGCCTATCGAACTGTCCATGAATAAGTTGGAATACACTTATTTTGAACTGCCCACCACCTTTTATTCGAAGGTTTGGCCTATGGAAGTTAAAAGCGCCTCTACCTTCCTTTTTAATGAAACACTTGCGAATAAACTACAAATTTCTGAGGATTTCATACCCAGTTTACTCAACCCTAACGCGACCACATTTAACGAAACGATTAGCCCCTTTGCTCAAGCCTATGCAGGACATCAGTTTGGACATTTCACGATGCTCGGTGATGGTCGAGCTGTGGTTTTGGGAGAAGTTGTAACTAAGCAGCAACGCTTCGACTTACAACTTAAAGGAAGCGGTCCCACCCCCTATTCTCGTCGTGGAGATGGTCGAGCAACCTTGAAGGCGATGACTCGCGAATATATCATGAGCGAAGCCATGCAGGCTTTGCATATTCCAACATCCAGATCATTGGCTGTCATTAAAACCAACGAAAGCGTATTTCGTACAATTCCTGAACCTGGCGCTATGTTGGCTCGCGTAATGAAAAGTCACCTCCGAGTTGGAACCTTCGAATATGCTCGATATTTCTTAGACACCGAAGCCTTACAATCCCTACTTAACTATTCCATTCATCGACTTTATCCTTCGTGTAAGGACGCCCAAAATCCAGCATTAGCGTTTATCCAAGCTGTAGCCAAAACCCAATTTGACTTGGTTGCCAATTGGATGCGTGTAGGGTTTATTCATGGGGTTATGAATACTGACAACACCGCGATTAGTGGAGAATCATTTGACTATGGTCCGTGTGCATTCATCAATCAATACCATCCCAACAGTGTATTTAGTTCAATAGATACCCAGGGTAGGTATGCCTTTGGAAACCAAGGAGCTATCATTCAATGGAATTTGGTGCGTTTTACCGAGGCCCTTTTACCACTTATAGATACCTCTGAAGAACAAGCTTTGGTCATAGCAACATCATTTATACAAGGATTTGAACGCCAATGGAATCAAGTCTATCAAGACATGATGGCACAAAAACTTGGATTTTCTAAAGCAGACGAAGAAACGGAGCGCTTGGGCAACGAATTACTGAGGCTGATGGAGCAATATGCCGCGGACTATACCAATACCTTCGCAAGCCTTTGTTATTCAATTCCAACCAATCTTTCTCCATGGGAACAACAGTCTTTTAAGGCATGGAAGGAACAATGGGATGCGTATGCAATAATTCAAGGATACCCCCTAGTGAATCGCTTAGCGCTCATGCGTACGGTCAATCCCGTGGTTATTCCACGTAACCACCAGGTAGAATCAATCCTAGCTGATTCAGAACAACATACCGCCGAATCAACGCTATTCAAAGAGGCAATGGACGCATGGACTAATCCTTACACGTTCCACGAGGCACTCATTTCATGGATGACACCTCCAAGTGCGGAGGAAAACAAAGAGCATCAAACCTTTTGCGGTACCTAGGCGGTAAACATTTTCTCTTAAAAAAATGTTATTACTTTCGATTATGATAGTAATACTATTATTTTTGCAACGGAAAGGAGTTTATGAATATATCCATACAAGTTAGCGCAAGCCTTTACCTAAAGGACCCAACCCGTTCAGAGATTGGTTTAAAAATACTATCTGAAGGAATTCAATTAATGCAAGAATTGGGATTTGAGGCTTTTACATTTAAAAAACTGGCTCAAAACATCCATTCGACTGAAGCAACCGTTTACCGATATTTTGAGAACAAACATAATTTTCTGCTTTACTTAATCAATTGGTACTGGGAAATCATCTCGTATCGCCTGCTGCTGGCCACGGCGAATGTGAGCGATTTAAAGCAACAACTCACCAATTCAATAACCGTACTTACCGGTTTGCCGGATTCAACACAACCGGGATATTTAGCGGAGGAAATACAACTTAAACAAATCGTGATACAGGAATCGGGAAAGGCACTTCGTACCAAGATGGTTGATGACGAAAATCAAATTGGAATTTATGCTACGTACAAACTCATTGTATCCAAGGTAGCAGAACTGGTAAAAAAAATAGATCCAACCTTTCCCTATCCTGAAATGCTGATTTCAAATCTCATTGAAAACGCCAATCACCAACGCTTTTTTTCGGATCATTTACCTCGACTCACCAATTCCACACCATCACATGATGCGGTGGAATCATTCTCTCATTTAATCATTCAAAAAGTACTACACCTATGAACGCAGAAGAAATGTCTCCTTTCAAGCGCTTACTGTCAATGGTAAAACCGGACAACGCAGAAATAAGAAACGTATATATTTTTGCCGCCTTTAGCGGAATTGTCGGATTAGGACTTCCAATCGGTATCCAAACCATTGTCAATTTCATACAAATGGGAAGAGTGAGTACCTCATGGATAATTTTAGTGGTATTGGTTATGCTGGCCATTGTAATTTCTGGCTTTTTGAACATTGCCCAAATGCGCATTACGGAAACCTTGCAACAACGAATTTTTGTGCGATCTGCCCTTGATTTCACCGACCGCATTCCAATCATCAATACGGAGGTATTGAATAACAAATATGCCCCGGAACTACCAAATCGGTTCTTTGATACGATAACCATTCAAAAGGGCCTATCCAAACTCATCCTGGACTTTGCGGCGGCTTCCTTACAAATCGTATTTGGATTAATCCTGCTCTCTTTTTACCACAGCTTTTTTATCTTCTTTGGGTTAGCTTTAATCATATTGCTTGTTATAGTATTTCGAATAACTGCTGAACGTGGTTTTCGATCCAGCCTCAGGGAATCAAATTACAAGTACAAAATTGCCCATTGGTTGCAACAAGTGGCTTATACCCGGTTTAGTTTCAAAATGGCAGGCACACCTGCTTATTTGATGTATCGAACAGATCAATATTTGGTAGAGTACCTTAAAAGTAGAAATGAACATTTCAAGATTTTAAAGCAGCAGTATCTATACCTTATCGCCTTTAAAGCCATAATTGCAATGGCACTTTTGGTAATTGGAGGCGTACTTGTGATTAATCAAACCATGAATATTGGTCAATTCGTTGCTGCTGAAATCATTATACTTTTAATCTTAAGCTCTGTAGAGAAACTCATCGTGAGTCTTGAAACCGTATACGACCTCTTCACCGCCATTGAGAAAATAGGGCAAGTGACAGACTTACCCTTGGAAGACGAAGAGGGTATGGATATTCCAAACAGTGCGTTGGGGTATGAAATTGACTTTCACAACGTACAATACGAAAACGACCTTACCAGCCAAACGCTACTCAAAGGTGCAACGTTCACTATTAAACCCAACGAACGTGCTATTTTTCAAACCGATAACACCGTTTCTACGAATTTAATATTTGGTTTAATTGGTGGAATATATCTCCCAAAAGAAGGCAGTATATCCATTAATAATATCCCCTTGGGTAACCTTAATCGAACCTATTTAAGAAACAGGATTGGAAACATGCTGACGCAAGATTTATTGGTAAACGCAAGTGTTCTTGAGAACATAACGCTTGGAAGAGATTACGTGAGTTTTGGTGAAGTTCAAACCCTCTGTGATCAGTTATTACTCTCGAAACAAATTCAACATCTTAAAGAAGGGTATGACACCTTACTAAATCCGGAAGGACATTTCTTAGCAAAGGATTGCATACGTAAAATACTGCTTGCCCGTGCCTTGGTTGGTTCACCGAAATTAGTTTTGCTGGAAGAACCGTTACAGGATATTAAAGCCAACGAACGTGAGGAACTATTGCGCGTAATCCTATCTCGCGAAAATACCACCTTACTCATTCAAACCGAGGATGAATTGATAAAAGAACGAGCAACTCAATCGATAACTATAAACCACGGGATAATCACCCATTAATTTGTTCAGGATGTTAAACATTTCTCCCAATAACCGCAACAAGATTGATGAGCAGCAATTTGTTTCTTATCAGAATGTCAATAAAGATTCGTCCAATCCGAAATTGAAACGTACACTTTATATTATCGGAATCATTATTTTGATTATCATGTTTTTGCCGTGGACACAAAACATACGATCAAATGGAAAAATAACCACACTACGTCCTGAACAAAGACCTCAAACCATTAATTCAATCATTGCCGGCCGAATCGAAACGTGGTTTGTAAAAGATGGTGATTTTGTAAAGAAAGGAGATACCATTGTTATCATTTCAGAGGTAAAAGACGGGTATTTTGACCCACAACTTGTCATTCGAACACAACAACAGATTAAAAACAAAGAGCGCAGTGTAGTTTCATACGAACAAAAAGTAAATGCCTTAGATCAGCGGATTGACGCATTGATTGAATCCTCTAAACTCAAATTACAACAGGCGAAAATCAAATACCGTCAAGCCCGCTTAAAAATTACCGCCGATAGTATTGAATTTCAAGCGGCAGAGACCAATTACGACATCGCTAAAGACCAGTATCAACGCTTTGAAAAATTATTGGAGAAAGGGTTAAAATCACAAACCGAAGTTGAAACCCGAAGAATGGCCATGCAACGTGCGCAGGCTTCCATGATTTCAGCACAGCAAAAACTGCTACAAAGTAGAAATGACCTCATCGATGCCAAAGTGGAGGTGAGTTCAACTGAAGCTAAATATCGCGATGAAATTGCTAAAGCAGAGTCCGATAAAATGTCGGCAATGACCAGCATGTATGATGCTGAGGTGGATGTAACCAAGCTTCAAAGTCAAGCTGCAGGGTATTCGATTCGAAACGGCAATTATTTAATCCTTGCTCCGCAGGACGGATACGTGACTAAAATTTTAAGCAGTGGCATTGGCGAAACCATTAAAGCAGGGCAAGAATTGGCAACCATCATGCCATTAAATTACGACCTTGCTGTAGAAATGTATGTTCGTCCGATGGATTATCCCCTGATACGAAAAGGGCAGCATGTACGGATGCAATTCGACGGATGGCCTGCCATTGTGTTTTCGGGTTGGCCAAATAGCAGTTATGGAACATACGGCGGAACCGTTTTCGCTATTGATAACTTCACTTCGGATAACGGTATGTTTCGCGTGCTCATTGCCCCGGACAAAAAAGACCATCCTTGGCCTAAGGCCTTGCGAGTTGGCGGCGGAGTGAATTCCATGTTACTCTTACAAGACGTAGCCATTGGGTACGAATTATGGCGGAATATTAATGGGTTTCCTCCGGATTTTTATGTGGAGAAGGAATCAAAAGAAGCTAAATCTGGAAAAAAGAAATGAAAAACGTCACCATAATTCTGTTTGTCCTACTCGCTTGCAAGGGATTGGCTCAACAAGCCTTAACCGAAGATGCTTTTATAGCGATTGTTAAGCAAAATCACCCAATGGTTAAGATAAGTAATCTTCAACCCAACTTTGGCGAGGCTTATTTAATGAAGGCCAAAGGAGGATTTGACCCAAAAATAACCGGTTCCTTGAATCAGAAGTATTTTGATGGTAAACAGTATTACTCGGTTGGAGATTACGGAATTAAATACCCAACTTGGTATGGTATAAACGCAAAAGCAGGCGTAGAAAATAACCGCGGGACCTATTTAGATCCCCAAGCAAAAACTCCTTCCGGCGGATTATTCTATGGTGGTATCGGTGCGAATCTAGGTCAAGGCATGCTCATTGACCAACGGCGTGCAGACCTTTGGAGCGCCAAAATAAACCTTCAGTCAAGCGAGGAAGAACGTCGTCTACAAATAAATAAATTACTCTATGAAACAGGTTATGCTTACTGGGATTGGTTTCTAGCTTTTCACAGCCGTAAAATTCTTCAAGATGCCTACAACGTTGCCTTGGATCGTTTTATCGCAGTCCAGCAAACGGCAAACTTAGGTGATAGGGCATTTATTGATACCGTTGAAGCAGGGCTTCAAGTGCAACAGCGACTTAGTTTATTACGGGATGCAGAAGCGAATTATTTATAGAAATGCAATGTGCAATCTACCTATCTATGGTCGGACCAACAGGAACCCATGGAATTGAGTGAAACCAGCCAACCCACCTCACAAAAAGAATGGGTAGCATCTGCAGAAATCCCGCTTCAAGCCGACTCATTATTAAATAATCACCCGTACTTAAAAATAACTTCGTTCAAACTCGACATGCTTGAAATCGATCGAAAACTAAAGACAGATCGACTCAAGCCCCTTGTTCAATTAAACTACAACATACTCAATGAACCCGTAAATTATAATCCGTTCAGTGATTTAGACATTAATGACTACAAGTGGGGATTCGCCATTGAGATGCCGCTCTTTTTACGCAAAGAACGTGGCGATGTAAAGTTAGCTTCCTTAAAAATTGAGGAAACGCAACTCAATCTTGCGCAATTAAAAGCTCAGTTAAATTTAAAGATAAACAATGCGCGGATTGACTTAGCAAACAGCCTAAATCAATTAGATATTTATGCTCGAAGCGTTACGGATTCAAAGGCATTATTGGATGCTGAACGCAACATGTTTGAGAACGGGGAAAGCTCCTTGTTTTTGATCAACATGCGCGAATTAAATTATATTCAATCTCAGTTGAAGTACCTGGAATGGCAAGCGAAAAATAAACAGTTCGGGTATAGTTTAGGGTTTGCAACGGCTACCTTATTTTAAGTAATTAACACTCACTTTAAAATCGCTTAATATTTATCTAACTTTGCTTAGTGAAACTAAGCGATCGATTTAAATTATTGTTATTTCCGGTGTTTATTGTCCTATTAGACTTAATCTTCCGATGGGATCGCATGAGTTATTTTCATTCAAAACATGTATATTTTTATATTGGTTCCGTAATCACTTCGATTCTGTTTCACTCGCTTTGGTTACTCGTATTAAAACGAATTGCAACTTCAAATTGGCTTTATTACACGCTCGGTTCGATCTATTTTTTATTGACGTTCTTTGTCGTTGGAGCAAGTTTAGCCTTCAAAAATATCAATGACCTATTCCCGAACTACTATACCCTACTCTATTTTAAAACGGAGCCCAAGAGTGCGTTTATGATTATTCGTGACGTGGCGGGTTGGAAAGAACTGCTTGGAATTTTGGGAACCGTTGCCTTAGTTACATGGGGGGCACGCAGACTCATTGTTCGACATATTCCCACTGTGGACACTTCACGAATTTTAAGTGTAGCTACAATCCCAATTCTACTTTTTGAGGGCTTGGTTGCAATCCACAAACGATATGATCAATGCGCACTGGTTGATGTTAATTTCTTTGCATGTATACAACGTCATGCATTTACTTGGGATGACCACTCCTCCTTCAAAGGAAAGGGCTTAGGAATTAGAAAGGTGGCTATTCAAATCGATCAACAAAAAACGGCAAAATTCAATGTTTTAGTCATTGTTTGTGAATCCTTGCGAAAACGCAGCCTTGGAGTATACGGAAATTCAAAAAACACAACCCCCAAACTAAGAGAATTCATAGCGGATCACCCCGCATCTTCGTATTTATTTGAAAACCCATTTACCGTATCAACTACAACCATGTTAGCGGTACCGGCTACTTTAAGCGGCATAGGTCCGTATCAAGATTCTTCGCTATTGTACACGCAACCCTTAATTTGGGACTATGCCAAACAATATGATTACAAGCGCTTTTTCTTGAGTTCACACACCTTGGAATGGTATCGATTTGCGGACTTCTATAAACACGACTCTTTAGATATTTGGTGGAATCACGATAATTCGGGCCTTCCTTATTTTAATGATTTGGGAATTAAAGACGAGCTAACGATCAACAAAGCCATTAAAACAATTGGTTCGTTTAAAAACAAACCATTTACAGGGGTAATCCAACTAAACACCACCCATTATCCCTATCGGGTTCCTACAGAATACGAACGCGGGGAAGGTCATTACCAAGATTCATACAATAATGCCGTAAGGTATCAGGATGCAATCCTCGGAAAACTTTTTGATTACCTGCAGCGAACCCATAAACTGAAGAATACCATCATTTTACTTACCAGCGATCACGGAGAATCTTTAATGGAACATCACAACATTGGGCATGTTGAAAGCAATTATTATGAAACGATTGCGATTCCCTTATTTGCCTTTATTCCACCCTCGTTACTTACAGAAGTACAACGGGTTGCACTCCGAAAAAACCAGAAACACCTAACATCGAATATCGATCTTGTACCCACGCTCATTGATTTATGGAGAATTGATCAACAGAATGAATGGAAACCCTTTGCTGAACGGTTGACTGGGTATAGTTTACTCAAGGAAATCCCTAAAGATCGGAATGTTATCAGCTTAAACAATAATCAAATAGCTAGTTTTAACACGGGGCTTTCCGTAGTTAATTCAAGATTTCATTTTTTACTACGGACTAATTTAACGCCAGCAAAAATTGAATGGTACCGTTCTGATGATGTGAAAGAAATTCACGATTTAGGACCGAACTTACCAAAAACGGTTAAACAAACAGTAAATAACGCAATACGCCCATACCCTGTTTGTAGTCCATTTTTTGATTACTTGAATTCTAACTCTTCCAATGAAATGGTGCGTTGAAGAGGCAATCCATGTTGGGCATATATGTAAAATGTTAACTCTTTACGCCACGGCCGAATTCGTAATACCCCAAAATTATTTTCCATAACAGGACCTTCCTCCCGATGAACATTCGGCGCGGCAAATCCCCAAGATTCCGAAATTCCGCTACTGGTAAGGTCATACAAGGGGTAGCTGGCATTACACTCTTTAGAAAGTTCAGCATAATGCACATCTCCTGAGATAAATACGACGTGTTCCTTGTGCATGGATTCGATTAATTGAACCATACGTTCTTGTTCCTTTGGGAAATTAGCCCACGCTTCATACCCATTATATTCTGTAGCAAATTGAATGGAAGACGCAATGATGGTAACGGTAGATTTCACAGATAGCTGCTTACCTAACCAATCCCATTGCTCTTGACCAAGAAGGGTTGAATCTTCTCTATGGATTGGTAAATACAGGCGTTCATAAGGGTAATATACATCCACATCGTCCGTGTTATTCTTGATTCGTTTCAAATTACTTCTAAACGTTCTGGTGTCAAGGATAATTAACTGTATCTTTTTACCTCGATACCTAAAGACATACGCTTGATAAATCCCGGGATGACTTAATAATTGTGCTGAATTCGGCGGTTGAAAAAATGAGGTAAACATGCGCTTAGAAGCTTCTTTTAGCGGATAATATTTACCCACGTCGTCCATACCATAATCGTGATCATCCCATGTTGCATAAATGGGTACGCTACGTTTTAGGGTTTGAAAATTAGGATTGCAGGCCAGGGTTTGATAGGCCTTATTGATCTTCATTGAATCATACGTATCCGCATACACGTTATCTCCCATAAACACAAATGCCTTGGGTAATTGATTCGCAACCTCTCCTAGCAACGCCAGCTCCTTCTCTTGGTGAAGACATGAACCAAAAGCCAAGCTAAATCCTTGGCCGAAGAAAAATTCACATCGAACGAGACAAATCAATAAAATCGTAAGAATCATTTGTTTCATGCGCTGTAAAATTAGTAGTTTTGGAGGTATGGCAAAACCTGGAATTAATATCTTGCATTACGCAGCTGTACTATTGCTATTTACACTATGCCTCTTACTCCTTGTTTTTAATAATGGAGTTACCTCAGGAATTATAATCATCGGAATATTTTTTGGTCTGAGGTGGGCCCTAAGAAAAGCAACGGGGTTTAGTGTTTCAGGCGTAGGGATTGTTAAAAATGTGGTTCTTTGTATATTATTTATTGGCACATCTTTTACTTTTTCTATCCTTAGAACAGAAACGAATTATTATTATTTCTTAAATCGTACTGCGACTTTACAAATCAAATCAGAAGGTCAATGGAAGGATATAAATGAAGCAAACACGATTGATTTGGTTTCACTTTATTCGGACCCGAATGTTTCTATCCAACAGATAAAAATTAAAAGAAAACAAACCACGTTCGCTGGAGGTGCATTAAATCTAATCTACACGCAAAAAGTAAATGTTTTTACCTTCAAACCTACTAATTCATTTTTCTTAGTAGCTGATCCAACACATGGGTTTTTACCATTAAACGTTTCCGAAGCGAATACTCGAAAAGAAAGTAATTTTCTAATTAACGCGAGTTTCTATGATCCATCGAACCATGCGTTAGGAGAAGTTATCTATTGCAGTAAGCAATACCAATCTAAAAGTAGTTCCTCTGGGTATTTTAAAGTAATTGATGGAATTCCCCATGCAGGACCTCGCTCCATCTTTGACAACTATCACAATCCTCCTCAGTATTCGTGTCAGGCTCATCCATCGACCATGAAGGACGGGATCATTTTTCAGTACATTCTGGATAACTCCTTTAACAAATGGCGTCAGCGAACCTACCGAAATCTAATTGGTGAGAAAGAAGATGGAGGCATTGTATTTATCGCCTCGGGCAATGGCGGATTACTTGATGTTCTAGAAATAAGTCAACTCGCTAAATTAGTTGGTGTTAAAAATGCCACTTTGTTTGATGCAGGAGTTGCCTTGCAATATGCTTTTGAGTGCCCAGGATACTCCATGGAATTTTCGGCGTTCAATAATCAGCTTGACGCGGGTTCTTTCGTAGATAAAGTAGGTATGGAACTTTTCCGGAAAAATTTTATTCAACGATCTCCAATATACATCGGAATAAAACTGAGCGAATGAAACACCTGATTACCTATCTTATCTTAGTGGTAACTTGTTCTGCTGCTTTCGCGCAAGAGCGAGCACTTGAGAAAAACCACCAAGAGGGAATTGATAAAGCAAAACAGGGTGATTACATCGGAGCCATTGCCTCATTCACCAAAGCGATTGAAGTGTTGCCCTTGGATGCCTATGCTTGGTATAACCGAGGTATGGCAAAAAATATGATTGGTGAATATGAAGATGCACTTAATGATTTTGGCACCTGTATTGGTTTAAATCCGGCCTATGGAAGGGTTTGGTATAACAGGGGCCTAACAAAAATGTATATCGGAAAATATGACGGTGCCATAATTGATTTAACCCAAGCGATTCAAATTGAACGAGAATATGCTGGCGCATATTACTACCGGGCATATCTCTACGAACTCAAAGGATTGTTTGATTTTGCGTGTACTGATTATCGGAATGCGCAAGCTAAAGGATACCCCGTTCCGGCAGAAAAGTTAGGGGCTTGTGCTGATACCTTATACAAGGGCTTTATCAAACATCCGCTTTTATACCTCACAAAGGAAAGTTCAACACGTTGCTATGGCAGAAAAAAAGGGAAACCAATACACGTTGGTGGTGTGGAAAACATGGAAATTTATCTTCGCTTATTAAGATCCCCAGACGGTAAATACGTTTATCACAACATCATCGAACACGGAGAACAATGCACGGTAGAAATCAACTACACGAAGCATGGAAAGAAAAAAAGCGACCTAATTTATTTTGATTTAGCGGTATTGGATGCTCCCAAAATCATCAAAGGCTTTAAAACCTTTAAATAGCCTTTCTATTAAAATCTTCACGAACCATTCGTTCAACAATCTTTGCACCGTTTAATGCAAGCGGAATTCCGCCCCCGGGATGAACAGTGACACCTGCGAAATACATGCCTTTTACCGATGGCGCATGATTCGGATGCCGATAAAAGGCCGCCATGGTCGAATTAGAACTGTTTCCATAGATTGAACCTGCTTCACCGTTATACGTTTGGGACAATTTAACGGGATCATTAATGAATTCAGTGGCTATCAGACGTGACAAATCAATGTGTAGGTTGCGATTTATTTTTTGAATTACCTGTTCACGAAGTTTACTCACCATGGCACTCCAATCCTGTCCGATATTTATAGGTGCATTGACCATAACAAACCAATTTTCACAGCCAGTAGGCGCATCGGAAGGTTCCGCCTTAGCACTAATATGAATATAAATGGTTGGATCCTCATACAGCGTTTTGGTTTTAAAAATGGCTTCAAATTCTTTACGATAATTGTTGCTGAATAAGATATTATGCACCCCCAATGATTCATTAACGGATTGAATTCCCCAATAGAATACTACCGCAGAGGAGGACATTTCTTGATTCAAAATTTTCGAAGGCTTTATCACATCAGGCAAAAGATGCTTGTACGTATAATGAACATCAACATTGCTCACCACAATGTTTGCTGCATAAGTATGTCCATCAACAGCCACTCCTGTAACCTTCCCACTGCTTGTTAAAATGCGCTCAACTTCTGCATTTAATATGAAATTCACACCCAAGGAGCGCGCAGTTTCAGCCAATCGTTGTGTAATGGACACCATACCTCCTTTTGGAAAGAAGGAGCCGATATTTAATTCCAAATGACCAATGATACTCAATAATCCCGGAGTCTGAAATGGATCACTTCCATTATAGGTTGCGTATCGATTCATGATTTGCACCGACTTTTCATGTTTAAAAAATCGTTTCGAATAACGATCCATCGTGGTCAATAATCCATACTTTGGAATGGACATCATCGCAGGAAAAAGTTTCCGATTCAACCAATGCTTGAAACGGTGTAAGGAAGTCTCAATAAAAACCGGATGCAATAATTCGTAATGCTTTGCCAACCTATCTAAGTATGCTCGGCATAATATGGGGTCTTCATTTAATTCGTTGACAAGAACCCCAATGCTCCCTTCGGTTCCAGAAGGAATCACTAGATGCGTGCCATCTTCAAAAAAATACCTTCCTGATTCTGGAAGGGGTTTAAATTCGAACGGAGCTTGTGAAAGGTCAAATGCAACCAACTCACTTATTAATTCAGGTTCTGTAAATACCGAAGGGCCCATATCAAACCGATATCCGTCGAATTCCCTGGAGTGAACCTTCCCACCGATAAACGCATTCTTTTCAAATACGGTAACCTGATATCCCAATTTAGCCAATCGAATGGCCGAGGCTAATCCTCCTACTCCGCTTCCAATAACAACAGCTTCGTCTTTCATTTCGAGGATTGGAACAATATTATGGTTGATGAGTTCATGATAATCGCGACGTTTTCAACAAAAATATGGTTTTTTCAACATTTTACTAGATTTTTCAAGGGCTACAGGTGGAAGGGAAAGATATTCAAATATATTTGTCCCGTTAAACGTTTTTATTAACCTTTTAAAAAAATTAATTATGAACAAAGCAGAATTAATTGACGCAATGGCAGCTGCTGCTAACTTGTCAAAAGCTGATGCAAAAAGAGCGCTTGATGCGTTTGTTGATGTATCTACAGGAGCATTGAAATCAGGAGATCGTATTTCTTTAGTAGGATTCGGTTCTTTCTCTATTTCGAATCGTAAAGCTAGAAACGGAAGAAACCCTAAAACTGGAGCAGTGATCAAAATTGCTGCTAAAAAATCAGTTCGCTTTAAGGCTGGTGATGAATTAAGCGGAAAAGGAAACTAAGAAAAGATTACTTAAAAAAAAAAAGGGAGCCTTCGGGTTCCCTTTTTTTATATACCTAAGTTATCTATCGATTCGACTTATTCGATTAACATGCTTAAAATACGTACTTGTTCATTCGGAAACTTCAGCTTTAACCAATAATTTCCATTAGCCATATTATGAATCGAAATTCGGTCCTCAACATAACCAGAGGACAGCAATCGACCATCCAGAGACCAAACTTCATATTGAACCACCATCCCTTGGGGTAGGCCTTTGATCTTAAAATCTCCTTGGTTTGGGTTTGGATAAACCGTAAGTGCAATGTCGTCAATACCTTTTATACTGGAATGTTGGCACTCTCCAGGCTCGTAGAAACTAACCCCATAATAATTAACTGCGATACAGGAATTTTGGTATGTCACAGAATCACAACCGCAAACCGGCTCAAAAATCTCGGGACAAGGCACGTTTAAATCAATGAGGTTAGTATCGATGCAATCCAAAATTATAAGGGTGTCATTTGCGCACAAGTTGTTGCAGGCGTATAGGGTGTTGTAAAAGTATCCGCTGTAATCTATTCCATTGCTTCCGATGGTACTGCATCCTGAAACGGTGAAACACGAATCGTTTTGTCGTATAATGCCCAAAATCATGGCGCAAGCACCAAAATTAACAGTATCCGGCACCGTTAGGCAGGTATCCAATTCCAAAGGCTGACAAGGTCCCGGTGTCCATGA
>JBJTWL010000003.1:0-5908 GCA_046081745.1 Flavobacteriales bacterium
CAGGTCAAGTTTTCTCCTTTTATGGTCGCTCACACGATGGTTGTTGTGGAACGTTCACTGCAACCATTACGAATTTCAACAAACCGTGTCAAGGACCTCCTTCTTGTCAAAGTAGCCTTGCCGCAGTTCAAGTCAATGTTAATGGTTTAACTGCACCGACAGTAAGTGGAAATCTTAACTTCTGTGGTAACAACAACGCAACAACCACGCTGACTGCATCTGGCAGTCCAAGTGGATATTCTTGGTGGTCTAATGCGAACGGTACGGGGTTATTAAGCAACAATGCTTCATTTACAACTCCGACATTAAATACAACAACTACGTATTACGTTCAGTCAACAACACCTCAAGGAAACGGGTGTACATCGGCTGTTGTTCCTGTGGTAGTTACCGTAGGGCAAGCTCCAGTGGTATCTGGAGGGAATAACCAATCGGTATGTGCTGGAAACAGTGTCACATTAATAGGATCAGGGGCTTCGACATACACATGGAATAATAACATACAGAATGGCGT
This sequence comes from Flavobacteriales bacterium, assembly GCA_046081745.1. GTDB lineage: Bacteria > Bacteroidota > Bacteroidia > Flavobacteriales_D > Crocinitomicaceae > UBA952. The sequence goes on from JBJTWL010000003.1 coordinate 515, forward strand.
GGCTTTCACTCCAATTACGACCCAAACGTATGTTGTAACAGGAACAGCAGCAAACGGATGTATTGATACTGCAAGTGTTACAGTAACCGTAAATGCAGCACCTGATGTGAATGCAGGACAAGATCAAAGTATTTGTGAAGGATCTTCTGTTACATTGAACGGATCCGGTGCAACATCTTATTCATGGAACAATAATGTTCAAAATGGCGTTCCATTCACCCCGGTTACCACTCAAACCTATACCGTAACGGGAACCAATGCTGTCGGATGTACTGCGACTGATCAAGTTGTAATAACGGTTAATGCTGCGCCAAGTGTCTCATTAGGCCCTGATACGGTGGTATGCGAAAACAATTTCCCTTATCAAATAACAGCAACGGGGAATCCTGGATCTACTTATTCATGGGATAATGGAGCAACAGGCAATCCAATTTCAGTGGTTTCAGCTGGTACGTACGTCGTAACAATAACGGATAATAACGGATGTACTTCAACGGATGATATAATCATTGAATCAGACCCTTGTGCTGGTATTATCGAACAAGGAATGAGTATTGTTTTGTACCCGAATCCGTTTAGCGAAAACATTCAAATCACGTCTACTGAAGCACTGGATGCAACCCTTGAGGTGTATGGTTCTGATGGACGAATGGTACATGCAATGCGAGTAATTGGACAACAAGCAACCTTGAACTTAGCTAATTTGGCACGCGGAAATTACATGGTGAAAATCACCCATAATGGAACAACACACGTAACCAAACTTGTAAAACAGTAAACCTAACTTACTACTGCAAGGATAAAAAGGGGGCGTTTGCCCCCTTTTGTTATTTTTAATAGTATCCTTTCAGTGTTTGATGATGACTTCGCTGTTATCTACTCGGAATCTTGGTCCCCAAATGCCGGGTTCGGTACCCTTGCCAACTGAAATAATCATATTAATTTCTGCACCCCAAGGCAATCCTAATTTTCTTCGTACACGCCACTTATCGAATCCTTCCATGGGACAGGTATGAAATCCTTCTGCTGCTATGGAGAGCATGAAAGTTTGTGCTGCTAATGCACAGGATTTGTGAACCATAATGCGCTGATCCGTTCTCCCACCAAAGCGCATAAACGGTTTAAATAAGCCACCAAAAAAACAAACGGAACGGCGAATTAAAGTGTGAATCCCAAAAATATCTCTTCCATAAAGCAAGGGCATTACTTTACCGTAATAATTCAATCCGTTTTTTTCAATTTTATTGGGTTCACGATCCCCCAAATGGGTTAGAATCTGTTCTTTATTCCAGCGCGCTCTGCGTTTATACAAATCTCTTCTTGTTACAAACACCACCATTTCTTTTGCTGTACTTGCCGCGTTTTGTCCTAAACAAAGTGGAACAAAATCCTGAAGAAGTTTTTTATCATGTATCCAATGGAATTCCCACAATTGCATATTACTGCTGTTAGGCGAAAGTACTGTGCGCTCTAGACTTCTTATCATAACATCTTCAGGAACTTCTACTTCGGGGTCAAACTTTCTATTTGACCTTCTGAATTCAATAATCGACTGAAATGCTTCGCTATTCATGGTGTAAATTTTATACAAAAATAGCGCTTATCAAGGATTGCGATGATTTTCCTACCTTTGTTTTAATGAATGACACTAGAAAACGCGTAGAAGTTTGTTTTACACCGGGTGAGTACACCTATTTTAAAGGGGAATTTGAAATCGTTGTGGTGATTGATGTATTACGTGCCACCTCTGCGATTTGTGCAGCTTTCGAAAACGGCGTATCCTCGATTATCCCGGTCCCTACCGTTGAAGAGGCTCAAGCCTATAAGGACAAAGGCTATTTAGCTGGTGCGGAACGTAAAGGGCAAATCGTAGAAGGATTTGACTTTGGTAACTCGCCATTCTCCTATATGAAGCCCGATTTCAAAGGAAAAGAAATCGTGCTAACCACTACCAATGGAACCAAATCACTGGATGTGGCTAAAGAGGCAGATATTGTTGTAGTTGGCTCGTTTTTAAATTTAGAAGCCTTGTCGAATTGGTTAGAGGAAAAAGACATGAATATTCTTTGCCTTTGTTCTGGATGGCAAGATAAATTCAACTTAGAGGATACGATATGTGCTGGGGCGTTATGTGATTATTTAGTTTCTACCGGAAAATTCACGTCAATCGAAGATTCCTCGATTGCCGCTAAATATTTGTTTTTGTCTGCGAAAGATAATTACCTGGGATATTTAAAATCCAGTTCACACAGAAGACGATTAAAAAACCTAAATTTGAATGAAGACATAAAGTATTGTCTTACTCCGAATCAAACTGAAGTTATTCCGATTTTAAAAAATGGCAAACTCATTATCGCGTAAATTGCTAATTGCAGGGGTTGCACTTCTCCCCTTCTTAATGTCTTATATCCCAAAAGAACTATCAAAACCACAATGGGGATTTTTTGGACACAAGCGAATAAATCGAGTTGCAGTTTTCACCTTGCCTCCTGAATTGTTTGGTTTTTATAAAGAGAATATTGAATTTTTAACCGATCACGCAGTAGACCCTGATAAACGCAGATATGCCGTTGAAGGAGAAGCAGAGTGTCATTACATTGATCTAGATCATTATTACAAGCCGGGAGAAGACCCATACAAGATCCTTCCAAAGTATTGGAAAGATGCCGTTGATAAATTCAGTGAAGACACGCTTAGAAGTTATGGCATTGTTCCATGGCATGTGTTGCACATGAAATATAAATTACAGAAAGCATTTGAAAATAAGAACATTGACCTTATCCTTAAGTATTCATCTGAAATTGGACACTACATTGGGGATGCACATGTCCCTTTACACACTACAGAAAATTACAACGGGCAATTAACGGGTCAAAAAGGAATTCACGGACTGTGGGAAAGTCGTTTGGTTGAAATTAATGCCGAGGATTATGATTACTTTGTTGGAAAAGCTGGATACAAAAAATATGTTCAGGATTACATTTGGGATGCCGTGAAGGGTTCTCATTGTGCGTTAGATTCCGTATTAAGAATCGAAAAGGAACTGACCAAATCTTTTCCATCAGATCGAAAGTACAGCTACGAACAACGCGGAAATACTACAATCTCTACGTATTCAAGGGAATTTTGCGAGTTATACCATAAGCAAATGAATGGCATGGTTGAACGCCGACTTAAAGCGGCCGTTTTGGCGGTTGGCTCCATTTGGTACACGGCCTGGGTGGATGCGGGACAACCGGATTTAAAATCACTTCAGAATCAAAAACCGTCGCCAGAATTATTGAAAGAAATGGAAGCATTAGATGAGCATTTCCACAACGACAAGCATTTCGGAAGGATCTGTGATTAAACTTATTGCTTGATTAATTTTTCTCTAAAACAACCTTGTTCTGTTCGAACCTCCACGTAATAAATTCCTTTAGCCAATTCGGAAGCATCCACCTCTTGCATTATGGTATGATTTCCTTCGAAGTGCATGATTAAGGCTCCGTTTGTATTGTAAATAAATACACTATGAATGGCGACCTCAGGATTCAACCCTTCAATTATAATGCGTTCCGTGAACGGATTTGGGAAAATAGTAACATTCGATAAGGAATTCTCTAACAAACCAGCTCCTGATTGAGCGCATGCACATTTCAGCTTTGACACTGCCGTATTCACCACTTGTGGAGCCATGTAAGTCGCTTTTACCCAGCATTTTTGTCCGGCTTGTGAACCCGTTGTATTTTTAATTCGAAGGGTATGCCAACCCGAATAAGCAGCATTCGCTGTATACGTTAAGGTTCCGATGGCGGAAAGTGTATCGACTACTTCACATTGCGCATTCAGCACCTCCAAAGTAATCGAGATATTTGGGTTTTCTGGATAGATATTTACTAAAATCGTGCTTGCAGAATCTGGAAAAATCCGCCCCACCACGCGACAATCCCTGCTGTTATTTGGCAATCTTCCTCCCTGCTGTAGCGAAGCTGGACTACTATCGCCCAAATCGTCCGCCATTTCCCACTCTTGGGTAATGCTTTCCGAAGGACGTACATAATTTGTATTAATTCCTACAGGAGCCCAAATCGAATATCCTCTTCTACCCGCTGCTGCCGATCCGTCACATGGAGGTATGGCAATATTCACTTGACCTGAGCCATTTACGGTAACCGTGGCATTGCCATTTGCGCCAGAATAATCTTTCAACACCGTCCCTACAGGGAAGGTAGTTTGCACCCCCGTTAAATTCTGCCAAGACGTATATTGATCGTTTACCGCAATGAGTGCTTTTGCACCTCGCTCAATCACTAAAGCATCTTGTGCTTGCCAACGCACAAAATAAGCACCATCCTTAAAATGTAAGTTTTGGTGACACCAAATTAAATTCTCAATATCGGAGTGTGTTCCAAGTGCGTTAGTATCCTTTGGGTCATGAGAAAACCGATTCCCCAAATATCCAACATTAAACAAATCTTCAAAAAACACTTCTGGTCCTCCATTAACGGCCATCACTATGGCATATGCGACAGAAGCTCTCGGATCCGTAACTTCAATTTGTTGTCCGATTTGGGAACCTGTATTCCAACCCGTAATATTCCCATTAGCGGCCAATGTTGGTCTGTAGGTATCGTGATTATTGACAAAAGGTACCGTTCTACCTCTATTTTGTTGTTGCATACTTGGAATTGCACCCAAATTATAAGCCCCATTTTGAGTGATAATATCTTGTAATGCGAAACGCAACGAAAAATCGAAGGTTCCTGCACGGTCTTGCACAGCGGTACACCAGTTATCCAATTCCGTCATATTGCCGACATATTCTCCCACTGCAAACATATCATTTCCCCCACTGGCCCAAACTGCATTATTTTGAAGATTCCATAAAAAATCTTCAGTCGCATAGGAAGGAAAATGTTTTACCGCGTCAATTCTAACCCCATCCCACCCCATTTGTTTCTTATACCAAATCAACCAATTCCGCATACCATTGCGCATATAATCTGCACTTTGTGTGGGGTTGTAAATCGCATTACTGCTTAGCCCAAAGGCATTAGATTCATAAGACACATCCGGTCCCCAAAACGGCGAATTGATGTCATTGGTGCAACATACATTGTTGTTATTTGGATAAAAATTCTGCCAATTCTTAGGAAAACGCCCTTCCCGAGAAAGGTAATTCGTTGCCGCTTCATTTATTCCTGGTGTCTTATAACATGTATATCTAAAATTCTTATACTTGTTCGTTTGACCATCATCCATGGCGGCAGGATCTTGTCCGCCTTGTCCGAAGCTTGAACCTGCATTCGTCACGTGATTCAGTACGATATCTTGAATTACATCGATGCCATTTGCTTTCATAACGGCCATCATTCTGAGCAATTCATCCTTATCTCCCATTCGTGTTTTGAT
>JBJTWL010000004.1:0-5223 GCA_046081745.1 Flavobacteriales bacterium
ACTGTAAAAGGAAACCCTGCCTTTTCGCAACGCGTTTTTAATTCATCCATTCCTTGAATATCAAAACACAAGTGGATAAAACCCCAATCTCCCCAAAAACGGTTTTCAAAAATGCGTTTTACGTCGCTTCGATCCATAGATTGCACCAATTCGATGGAGGTAGGTCCAAGTAATTTAGCAAAAGGTCCTTTGCGGTCTTCTCGGTGAATTAAACGAACTCTTCTATAAACACCGGTGGATAAGGACTCGAAATCATCGAAGGACCGTGTTTCATCATAAACGATGGATTCATATCCGAGGACGTCTTGGTATAACTTAAGCGATGCTTCCATATCAGAAACTCCAATGATACTGCCAGCCACACCACCACAATGCGATGGATGTCCGGTATTACTAAACCAACCTAGACCCTGAACCACTTGAAAAATATTTCCATTTGGATCCTCCACGAAGAAAGCCAAGGTTCCATCGGGAGTTGCGGTAGGCTCATTGAGTACCTTAGCACCTTTCGATTTCATGTGCTTATAGCTTTCGCGGACATTTCTCGATTTAATTTTACAGGAGAATAATCCTAAATCACCCAATTTCACCTGAAAGGTTGGTTTCTCGGTGTTTCTGCTAGTAAATTGCCATATCTCGAATCCACCACCACTGTCCATACTCAATGCCAGTGTCGCAGTACGTGCATGCACCACCCCACCGGTATATTTTGTCATTAAAGGAGCTTCGGCTGCCTCTTCAAAAATTCGAACATCTACCCCAAACATAGTTCGATACCATGCCCATATTTCTTGAACATTCGGCACGCCGATTCCCATTTGTTGTATCCCGCAGATAATTGGTTTCATTCCATACATTTTATGCAAAATTAGTTTTTCTAACGAACTGCCCGCTCGTTAAATAAAACATACCCAAAACTCACCTGGAAATTTAAAGGAATTGCTTGCAGTGGAAAATAATTTAAAGTCGCACGAATGGGACCAAACGGTGTGTGATACAATAAGCTCGTAGAGGCTAACCACGTATCGCCTTTGAACGGTTTTGAATATTGAATGGATCCATCATCCAATTTTTGTATAATTAAAAAGGGTTGATAGTAATAAAAATCAAAGCGATACTCCAATCCTTTAACAACAGGAACGACCAAATTGGTTCCTACTGCAAAGAACTGTGGAGAACGGTATTCTTTGAAAAAATAGGTTTCTAAGTCTGGAATTACATTCAAGGTTGGCATAGCCAATATACTGGCTGTATAATTCGCAAATAAAGACTGAGAGTTGAACATGGCTTTGGCGTGCAAACCGAAATGAAAGTGAGGTTTCGTTAGAAAATAGTATTGTCCTTCAATATTCAAATTCAACCAATCATGTTGTTTAATAACGGTACTATCAAATAGGGCTGTAGTTCCGGGTATAGTCTTTTCTAAGGCCGTCAAATATTTAACTTTGAAGGTGAAAAAATGTCCCTCACTGGCAAATTGTTTCCTATTGAGGGAATTATCAGTAATCTCATAGGAAAGTAAGCTACCATTCAATAAGGTCATATCGCTGGTATCTGTGCTTAAGAAATTCTGCGTTTGGTAATAATCATCCTCTAAATTGAACCAACGAATATCAAAAGATCCCTTGGAATTATTCAAAATAGGATGTTTAAATTTCAGCCCATAATACATCTCATTTTGCACGAGAAAAGACGGTTTTACATCCTCAAAAAAGGTGGCAAAACTTCTAAAATAATCCCATCGATTCATCACAAAATAAGCAGAAGCCGAAATCGGGAAAACGCTGGGTATATCGAGCGAAGCCTCGCCTTTTACGGATCCATAAAATTTACCAAAATAACTTTCCGCATGCAATGACGTGGCAGAACGACCAAGGTGCCGATAAGTAAGCCCTAAATACCCCGTATTTACCGGCCTTGACGATAGATGCCCACCGACACTAAGCAGCATGGGTTTTGCCTTACGAACATGTAAATCCAAGGTGTACGAAGAATCTGGTTTTTCCTGCACAGTTGGAAAGAGATAATCAATTTGTTGCGCCGCATACAAGCGGTAATATCTATTTTCAAATTGTTCCCACGTAATAGGCTCTTGTTTTCGTGCCTTCATTAAGGAATGACTCACATAACTTAGTGTTTTCTTTTGTTGGTTGGTTATATGAATTTCCGAGATTAGTTTAGTATTAATATTCCCTTGTAGCGCTGATCTACGAAAAGTAAGCCGAGTGGTATCCGCTCTTGATGAAATTAATGATTTCAAGGAGTCCATGAGTTTCATCGTTTGATTATATCCACTATCAATGGCATGTTGTGCTTTTCCAAAATCAAATGTGCCAACATTACAGTTAGGTTCTATTAATAGCCCTTGACTGCAGGGCAAGTTGTAATCGGTTGGAGTTCGTGTCATGTGATCCAACAATCCAATGAAATTATTTTCATCCGGCATTGGACTATTATCAGAAACGTTACTCCCAATGATAAAGTCCGGATTGAATTCTTGGTAAAGTACATTCACCGGAAAATTATTATATAAGCCGCCATCAAAATAAATTATATCATCAATCTTAATTGGATTAATATACAAGGGATAGGTCATTGAAGCTCTAACCGCTGCATTTAAATCTCCTGAATCAAAAACGACACTTTTTTTATGGATCACATCGCTTGCAACACAACGAAAAGGAACTAAAAGCTTATTAAAATCCTTCCCCACCTTTGCGCCGCTCACCCCCATAATTCGGAGCATTTCAAGGTCCAAAAATCGGGGACGAATAACATTCATTGGAATGGCCGTGGTCAATAAAGAATCTGGACTAAAAGGCAGGGCTAACATACTGGCGTCTGGGTCACTTTCTCGATACAGATACCGCCGGCCTGAATGGATTAATCCTGAGGTCATCATTTGAAAGGATGGCGAAGAAACATAAGCCTCCATTTCTTTTGGACTCCACCCGCATGCGTACATCGAACCAACCAAGGCGCCCGCAGAGGTGCCGCAAATATAATCGATGGGAATGTTGTTCTCTTCCAATGCTTTTAACACCCCAATGTGTGCTAATCCAGTAGCACCTCCTCCGCTTAAGACCAATCCGATCTTTTGTTGAGCATAGCTCTGAAGTGTAACAAGGCACAAAAAAAAGAAAAATAAAATGGTGCGTATCCCCTTCAAAGTTTGTTCATTTGTACAAAAATACACGCAATACAGTGTCAATGGCAAAACAGGCAGCAGAAAGTGACAAAAAATTAATAATTACATTAAAGTGTTTTTATGGATTCGAGGAGGTACTCATGGAGGAACTCCAGGAATTGGGGTACACGAATTTAATCAAAGGGAATCGTGCGGTAACCATAAATGGTAACTGGCGCGATGTGTATTATTTAAATCTTTATAGCCGCTGTGCAATCAATGTCTTGGTTGAAATCACCCGCTTCCCGTTTAGAACAGAAAAAGACATTTATGACGCGGCACTCAGTGTAAATTGGTCAAATTTATTCCATGAAGGAAATACCTTTGCCGTTCGTGGAGCTATTCAAACGAAAAAAATACGCAATACGCACTACCCTTTTCTTTTGGTAAAAGATGCCGTTGTGGATCACTTTAAAGAACTTAACAAAGAACGTCCTTCGATTGACACCAAACACCCCAAAGTTGGACTGGACTTATACCTTACGGATACCGAAGGCGTCATCTCGTTAAACACGAGTGGATTACCCTTATTTCAGCGCGGGTATCGGATTGCGACCGGGATTGCACCAATTAATGAAGTGGTTGCTGCCTCTTTAATTCGTTTATCCGGATGGGACAGAAAGCAAGCGTTTTACGACCCGTTTTGTGGCGCAGGAACCTTCTTAATTGAAGCGGCATTGCTCGCAACAGGCATTCCATCAAATATTGAGCGTTCCCATTACGCATTTAAGAACCTCAAAACCTTTGATGCAAACGTTTGGCAAGAAATGTTAGATCAAGCTCCACGTATTGTAAAAGAATTACCCTGTAAGATTGGAGGGTCGGATATTTCCGATGAAATGGTGCTAAAAACGCGTCGTAACCTCCGTGGTTTTTCTTTCGGGCGCTTTGTTTCTGTGCAATCCTTGAATTTTAAGGCAATAGAATCTAATCCAACCATTCAATTTTTGCTTTGCAATCCCCCCTATGATGAACGCATTAGCATTGAGGATGAGGAAATGTACCAACACCTTGGAACTTGGTTAAAGCATAAAATGCAGGGGGTCCCAGCGTGGATAATTAGCAGTAACGAAGAAGGCTGGAAAGCGATCGGATTGAAACCAAGTAAAAAATACGATGTATTCAATGGTGACATTCGCTGCAGCTTCAGACGTTACGACACCTTTGCTGGAAGTAAAGCAGCTGCGCTCGAAAATGACACAAAAAAAGCGTAAGAATCTCTTACGCTTTATCATACTATCTTTAAGGTCTCTAATTCACCTAACGTTGGCTAATTGGAACGTAGTTACGATTCGTTGCTCCTGTATAAATTTGACGAGGTCGTCCAATCGGCTCTTTGTTCTCGGTCATTTCTTTCCACTGAGCAATCCATCCTGGAAGTCGTCCAAGGGCAAACATGACTGTAAACATCTCGGTTGGAATTCCAAGCGCCTTGTAAATGATTCCTGAATAGAAATCGACGTTTGGATATAGGTTTCTTGCTTTGAAGTATTCATCCTCTAAGGCTACTTGTTCTAATTTTTTAGCGATATCAAGTAAAGGATCATTCACTCCTAGTTTGTTAAGCACTTCGTCACATGCTTTTTTAATAATGCGTGCTCGTGGATCAAAATTCTTGTAAACGCGGTGACCAAAGCCCATCAATCGGAACGGATCTTCTTTATCCTTCGCTTTAGCTACCCACTTATCTACATTGCCTCCATCGTTTGCAATTTGTTCGAGCATTTCGATTACCTCTTGATTTGCCCCACCGTGAAGCGGACCCCAAAGCGCAGAAATACCTGCTGAAATGGTGGAATAGAGGTTCGCATTTGAAGAACCTACGATTCTTACGGTGGATGTAGAACAGTTTTGTTCGTGATCCGCATGCAATATCAATAGCGTGTTTAATGCAGAAACAACCACCGGATCTACCTCAAAATTCTCTGTTGGCATACCAAACATCATGTACAGGAAGTTCTTGCAATAATCGTAATCGTTTCTTGGGTACATGAACGGGTGACGCATCGAATTTTTGTAAGACCATGCAGCCAAGG
>JBJTWL010000005.1:0-4146 GCA_046081745.1 Flavobacteriales bacterium
TTTTTGAGATTCGTTTCATGAATTCTAGCAAAGGATTTTACAATCACCGCAGAAACACCCAAGTGTCTTGGTTCCATTGCAGCGTGCTCTCTCGAACTTCCTTCTCCATAGTTATGGTCACCTACAACAATGGACGGAACTCCGGCTGCCTTGTATGCTCGTTGAACTGCAGGAACTTCGCCGTAACTTCCCGTTAACTGATTTTTCACTTCGTTTGCCTTACCATTAAACGCGTTTTCCGCACCAATTAATAGGTTATTGGAAATATTATCTAAGTGTCCGCGGTATTTAAGCCAAGGGCCTGCCATAGAAATGTGATCAGTAGTACATTTACCCTTAACCTTGATTAGGAGTTTAGCATCGGTGATGTTTTTACCGTTCCATACCGGGAAATTTTCTAACAATTGAAGGCGTTGAGAATCTGGAGCTACGAGAATATTTACGCCGCTGCCATCCGCTGCCGGTGCCTGATACCCATTGTCTTCAACCGCAAATCCTTTTGTTGGCAATTCATCCCCAACCGGTGGAGATAATTTAAAGGATTTCCCTTCGGTATTGGTTAATGTATCGGTGATTGGATTAAATCCTAAATCTCCGGCGATTGCTAAGGCAGCAACCATTTCGGGACTCGTTACAAAAGCGTGCGTATTTGGGTTGCCATCAGCACGTTTAGAGAAGTTTCGGTTGAATGAATGTACGATGGTATTTTTTTCTTGCTTTTCCGCACCCTCACGCGACCATTGTCCGATACACGGACCGCATGCATTGGTAAATACTTTGGTCCCCATTTTCTCAAAATCTGCAAGAATACCATCACGTTCAGCGGTGAATCGAACTTGCTCTGACCCTGGGTTAATTCCGAATTCAGCTTTCGGTGTAATACCCTGCTCAACGGCTTGTTTTACAACAGATGCTGCCCGTGCTAAATCTTCGTAGGATGAATTTGTACATGAACCAATCAATCCCCATTCTACGTGCATCGGCCAACCATTTTTTTCTGCTTCTTCGCGCATTTTAGAAACGGGTGTTCCTCGGTCTGGTGTAAAAGGACCATTAATGTGGGGCTCTAATTCCGAAAGATTGATTTCTATGATTTGATCGAAGTACACTTTGGGATTTTCATAAACTTCTGCATCACCTGTTAAATGTTCTGCAATCACATCGGCAGCATCCACTACCTCTTGACGGCCTGTAGCTATTAGATATCTTCGCATGGAGTCATCGTATCCAAAGGTCGAAGTTGTCGCCCCAATTTCAGCACCCATGTTACAAATAGTTCCCTTTCCGGTGCAAGATAAAGACTCTGCTCCCTCGCCGAAATACTCAACAATACAACCGGTTCCTCCTTTCACAGTTAAAATATCTGCAACTTTTAGAATCACATCTTTAGCCGAAGTCCAGCCGTTAAGTTTTCCTGTAAGTTTAATACCAATTAATTTAGGGAATTTCAATTCCCAGGCCATTCCCGCCATCACATCTACTGCATCTGCTCCACCTACACCGATTGCTACCATACCAAGTCCTCCTGCGTTAACAGTATGTGAATCTGTTCCAATCATCATTCCTCCAGGAAACGCATAGTTTTCTAAAACTACTTGGTGGATGATTCCGGCGCCTGGTTTCCAAAATCCGATTCCATATTTATTTGAAATGGAAGACAAAAAATTAAAAACCTCGTTGTTTTGATTTAATGATTCTTGTAAATCTTTGCTGGCTCCAACTCTTGCTTGGATTAAGTGGTCTGCATGCACCGTAGAAGGAACCGCAACACGTTTCTTTCCAGCTTGCATGAATTGAAGTAATGCCATTTGAGCGGTAGCGTCTTGCATGGCAACACGATCCGGTGCAAAATCTACATATGATTTTCCGCGGTCAAACGCAACAGCACCATTGCCTTCCCACAAATGCGCGTACAGAATTTTTTCCGTTAAGGTCAACGGCTTATTAAGTACTTGTCTAGCAGCATTAATTCGTTCAGGGTAACTTGCATATACCCGTTTAATCATGTCAATATCGAAAACCATAGTAAATTTTTTATTGCCGCAAAGCTACTCAATTAAACATAAATTTGCTATCAAATTACTATGAAATGATGCATTTTTTCCAATAGATTTTTAATGTACTTTTAAGCAATGTTTGATGATTTAGTAGTTTTTGATCTTTCGACAGTTCTGGCTGGCCCCTCAGTTGCCACCTTCTTTGCTGAACTTGGAGCCAAGGTCACAAAAATTGAACATCCAAACCATGGTGACGTTACACGAACGTGGCGAATTCCGGGTGAAAAGCACGAGGTTACCAGCTACTTTTCAAGCATAAATTACGGAAAGGATTATACAACAAAAGACCTTTCCTTGCCTTCAGACTATGCATGGTTACTCGATCAACTTCCAAACGTCGGCCTATTGATTATGAATTTTAAGGCCTCGGATTACTTAAAATTTAATCTTACCAAGGAAGTTTTACATGCGATTAACCCGCAGCTCATTGTAGGTACCATCTCCGGTTTTGGTGAAGGTTCGGATCGAGTTGCTTACGATTTAATTTTACAGGCAGAGTCGGGTATAATGGCCATGAACGGTGCACCGGAAAGTCTTCCTACAAAAATGCCAATTGCACTTATTGATGTTCTAGCGGCACATCAGTTAAAGGAAGCGATATTACTTTCATTATTAAAACGACAAAAAACCAATACCGGAAGTTGGGTAAGTGTTTCTCTTTATGATGCTGCGGTTGCAAGCTTAGCGAACCAGGCATCGTCATTTTTAATGAATGGGATTATTCCTACTCGAATGGGTAGTCTACATCCAAACATCGCTCCTTACGGGGAGGTTTTTAAAACAAAAGATGATAAATTAATTACCTTGGCTGTCGGATCAAATCGGCAGTTTAATGCCTTATGTTCCATACTCGGTTGCGATACGATTTCCCGAGAATTGAGCTATAAAACAAACGAAGAACGTGTAAGAAATCGCACTAAATTATACCAAGAAATTAAGCCTTTTGTATTGAAATTTACAGCCCGTGATTTGTCCGAATTAGCGATGGATAATTACATTCCATTAGCGATTATCAAATCCTTAGATGAGGTTTTTGAAACGGAAGAGGCCAAAGCGTTAATTCTTGAGGAAACACAAGGCAGTACCACCACTAAACGTGTAAGACAAGTTGCATTCAAATGGAAATAAGAGAACCAAACAATAAAGAAGAGTGGGATAAGTATTATCGGTTAAGATGGGAGGTGCTCAGGCAACCATGGAACCAACCCATGGGTTCAGAGCGAGACGATTATGAATATGATGCCTGGCATTTTGCAGCATTTGAAGCCGACGAAATCCTTGGAGTAGGTCGCTTGGATTACATCGAACCTACCACACGTCAAATTCGATTTATGGCTGTCAATCCCAACCGTCAATCTACAGGGATTGGCAAACGTTTGATGATTGCAATGGAATTAGAAGCATGGAATTCTGGGGCCATTGAAATTATCCTGCATGCCCGATCAAATGCCATGTGGTTTTATGAGAAACTCGGCTATGTTTGTCTCGAACCTTCCCATTTGCTTTTTGGTGAAATTCAACATTTTTTAATGATAAAGAAAAAGGGATAGCCGTTGCCATCCCTTTTTCCAACCCTAAACCTAACTATTACAGTACTACAACGCGTTGAGTGCCTGCAATTCCTTGCTTGTTATAAAGATTAACAAGATATGTTCCTGAACTCAAAGAGTTGATTTCAAATGAGTTTATTCCATTGACTACTTTGTTAAGTACAATTCGTCCGTAATTATCAATTACTACAAGTTGCTCCATTGCTTCATTCCACTGAACAGTGGCATTTCCTAGACTTGGATTTGGGTATACCATCATGTTAATTTCTCCTTGTTCTGTAATGGCATTGGTTTGAAGATTAGCAACTTCTACAGTCAACGAATTCATACAGCCATTTCCATCTAATACAGTCACTTCATAGGTTCCAGCGGAAAGGTTTGTTTGGTCTTCCGTGTTCACTCCATTGCTCCAAATCGTGGAATACATTGGAACACCACCCGCAATGGTTATATCAATCGCACCGTCATTACCCTGAACTTCGTCAATTACTGTAGCATTCAATATGATTTCAGAGGGCTGTGTAATGGTATAGCTGCTA
>JBJTWL010000006.1:0-5724 GCA_046081745.1 Flavobacteriales bacterium
AGACGTTTATGCCGCCGATGGTAAATTCGTTCTATCCACTTCGGAGAAAGCATTTCGCTTGCATCCTGGATTATACTTTATCCATCTTCAAGGAAAAGTGAAAAAGGTATTGGTAGAATAATCGTCAATAGAAATTCTTTATGCTCAAGAAAAACCAAGCGCTCTATCCTTTGCTACATCAAGCTTTGTCCCTTTTACATGAGATCTTCTCACCTCACAAAAACCAAGGTGTCATTCCTTATTTCAATGCTCTTATACACAAAATGGTCGATGAAGTACTGCCTTTCTTCCTCGGTCCAACCTTTCATAATCTCAAAATCGCTTTGTACTCCTCTTTGCTTTTCATAGGAGGAGTGATTCGGTGGTCCCATCTCAGAAATGCTACTTGGAATGAGGGGCTTATGAATGCTACAGCTAGCGAAGAGCAACGAAAAACTACAAAATATCACTAGGGACTTCACCATAAAACAGCTTTAGGTTTAAAAACACATAACGTGCGTAATTAGTTTCGTTACTTCCTTCCAATTCCAATCGAATGTAACCAAACCATTTTTTTGTATTACGGAACCATGAACGACTCAACTATGCAAACTTACCTCTTCTTGTTTCTTCTACTTCCTGCCACTTGGGTTTGCGCTCAGGTATCTAATCAAGCTGACTCCTCAGAATTCAAATCACTTTCCAAATCCTTAGACTTTCTTTCCGAAGTCGCCGAATGCTGGACCCCCGAACAAAAGCAAGAATTTGCATCGGTATTTTTCATTGAACGGGGTAAATTCACGATTCCAAAAGAACCCATCGTACTAAAATCCTTTGAAAAACCCTAAACTTCCCTGGTCATGACCCTTTTCCGTACCATACTCAATGTTTTTTCTGCGTTCGTTTTATGTTCATCTTGTGCCAGGCATTCCGGTCCAGCCCCTTTAAATTTAGAGGACGCATCCGTTCAATGGGCAGCACCGGATTCTTCCGAAGAGGAGGGCATTCTTTCTCAACAACGGGCCTTAGCCATTTACATCCTCTCTTTATCTCCAAAGGAGCGCGCCGAATGGGTTTCGGGAACATTCACTGAAAACGAACTAAGTACGTTCGTGGATAGCCTTCAAACAAAACCGAAATAACAATCTTAAGCGGTGTAAAAGGAACTACGTATGGGATTCGAGCCTTTGTTTAGAACAATTTATTTAAAAATCGTACAAAAAATTTACAACTCAACGTACTTTAAAAATTCCGTTTTACGCGCCTCATTGGTAAATTGTCCAGCGAAATGAGAGGTAACGGTACTGCTGTTCACGTCTTTAACCCCTCGAGAAGAAACACACAGGTGGGTGGCGTCAATTACTACCGCCACATCGTCGGTTTCCAGAACTTTTTTGAGCGCTTCGGCAATCTGAACCGTTAGTCGCTCTTGCACTTGAGGTCTTTTAGCGAAATGTTGAACAATGCGGTTAATTTTCGACAGACCAATTACCTTCCCCGAAGAAATATATGCCACGTGCGCTTTACCAATGATGGGTACAAAGTGGTGCTCACAATTCGAATAGAACAAGATATTCTTCTCAACCAACATCTGCTGGTACTTATACTTGTTTTCAAATAATTTAATATCCGGAAAATTGGCTGGATTCAAGCCACTAAAAATTTCTTTCACGTACATTTTTGCCACCCGTCTTGGTGTACCTTGCAAACTATCATCGGTTCGATCTAACCCAAGGATATCCATGATTTGACCAAAATGTTGGGCAATCTGATCTATTTTTTCTTCGTCACTCAATTCAAAGGCATCCGAACGCAAGGGGGTATCTACCGAAGTACTGACATGCTCATCCCCTATTTCGTCAATCAATATATCGATGTGCGATGATGCGCTGTGAAATCCGTTTTGTTTCATGTTTTGTTTTATTTCTTAAACAAGAAATTTTCAAAAAAGTTTTTGATCATGAAAAAGTCGACGATTTTTAATTGAATCCAACGCAAAGGATGTACCTTCGCGAAAAATTAAATATCGTGAAAAAACTATTATTATGTATTGCAACATTCATGGTTTGCATCAATTTTGCGCAATCGGTTAAAGGGGACGAAATCATCTTTACTTACGTCAAACTACCTTCAAATCCTGTAACCCCAAAACCGACGAATTACTTGTCGTATGTTACGGCATCCTATGAGGCAGAGAATCAAAAATTGCTCGCTCAATACGAGGCCGACAAAGCACAAGCGGAAGCGGATTACCAGCGAGAAATGACTGAGTTGCCCAATAAACAAAAGGCGGCTGATGAAAAATATGAGCGAGAAATGAAGGCATGGAATGAAAAATCTACGGCTTCTAAAATCATCGAAAGCAAGGTGTTAAATGAGAACAATCATCCGGTAAAAGATTACGTTCCACAGCCATACCGTAGAACAGTGAGTGCACCTACTTTAAAAACTTCATACGACTACAACTCCCTAGCCTCAACATACTTGCACATAGACGGGTTTGAGAAAGGTAATGCCAACGCAATGATTTACACCGTTACGCTACAGGGATTTGAATCCACGGTTCCAAGGGTAGTTTCAGAAGTTAAAAAGGAAGTTTCTAGAGTGAACAATGTAAGTACCACAACCGATGTTACTTATTACCACTTGGAATTTACATACCGTCATCCCATGAGTTTCCGCGTTACGAACGCATCCAATGTAGAAATTTACGCGGCATCTCCTGCTGAGTTCACTGAATTCAAAACCTATAAAGGTCCCGCTACGAAAACCAGTCCATCCACCGACATTACGGCCATGTTAAAAACCATGGAGGATAAAATCCTTCAAGAAAATTTAACGGCAATTAATCACTTAGTAAATGATCGAATTGGATTTGAAAAAACAGAGCGAAAAACTGAAATTTACTGGGTTAAATCCAAAAACGAATCACATGATGACCTAAAAACGGCCTACAACAATGCCGTACTTGGATTTAAATTATTTGGTACAAGTGAAGAGCAAGGAGTATTAAAAATCAATGAAGCCGTTGCAGCATGGAAAAATGCTCTTTTAGAGTCAGATATTGAGGACAAGAAAGCGCGCATTGACAAAGATGTCACAATTGCGTTGTATTACAACTTATTAGAAGCGTACTTTATTACCAGAAATACAACCGAAGCCGACACTATTTTACAAACCCTAGGTTTAATGGATCTTTCAAACCGTGATAAAAAGGACGTAGAAAAATACAACGAGCTGTACCTTAATCTGAAGTTAAGAAAAGCGGCAAACGGACTTTAATTACTGTGTAATAAACTGCAGTATTCGATTGATATAATTGGTATATCCCATGGCTGTGGGCGTGGTCTCATGCTCACCGCCGGGAACCAATTCCTTCTCTTTAATTCCTGGTTTGTTGTCATAAACCAGTTGTCCGTGATGGGCTACTGTTAAAAACGCGTCATCTACGCCGTGAATCCACAACAAGGGCACATTCACTTTTTTAATTTCCGTAGCATTATCAATTTTTAAGTCCACTAAAAAACTTCCGGGCATACTTAACAAGCCTCCATCTTGAATTAATATTTCCGCAGAAGCAAACGGGGCTTCCAAAATGATCTTACTTGGGTTCATGGAGAAACGGCTTGGATTTCCTGCGACCTCACATACCGCGGCACTGCCCAGTGAAAACCCCATCATAACCAAGCGATCGTTAGTAAGTCCCTGACTTTTTAGCCATGACAAAGCCAATTCGGTAGAGGCATACATATTTACCTCCGTAGGTTTGCCTTCACTCATTCCGAAACCTGGATAATCAAACATTAAAACGCCAAACCTTCCAAGTTGACCGATGTTCGCATAGAGTTTTTGTCTAGGCCAGTAGAAATCCATATGATCCTTATTTCCATGACAATAAAGCAACACGGTGTCCACGGAAATGCTGTTCATATCCCCTACATAAATGGCATGCACTTGGGTAGATTTGCCATCCTCTTGCAAGGTCCATTCCAGGTGATGAATCAATGAATCGGGCACGTTAAATTCACCTCCCACGGTAATAGAAACCTCACCGGTGTAGTTATCTAATTGATATTCCGTACGTGTGGATTGATTGAACAAAAAGGAGTCCAAGCGTTTTCTGCATGCGGTAAGTACCATCAGCGCCAATAAACCCATTCCGAATAGTTTTTTCATATCACTTCAAGGTATAATAAACAGAAAAATAAAGTCCCAAGGCGCCACGATTTCCGAATGCACTTGGATAATTAACAACAATGTCTTGGTTTGAATAAATCGGTGCTAAAAATTTGCCTTCTACCTGATACACCCATTGATTTTTCTGCCACAAGTGCCCCATTTGAAGGCTTGGAATCCAAAACTGCTCATTTTTTCGTCCTTGGGATTCAATCAAATACGGATCAAACCAGTTACTTACTCCCGCATAAACACTTCGGATTTTTTGAAATCCTTTACCATTCTTGGATTTGGTTCGTAATTCCGCATAATCCCAATAATAATTCGCATCCAGCTGCGGCCAAAACCGATTTGAACCCGTATAAAAATCAAGCGCTACATTCAACGTAGGCTGCAGGGTAATCCCCATCGTTTTTCTTGACCAGCATCGGTATGCAGCGCCAACATCCACTTGACCAACACCAAAGAGCAAGGAGGTTGTATGTAAGTTTCCAAAAAGCGTGAGATGCTCTTTCAACCCGTAACCATAACCTAAGGTGGTTAAGGGCATTGGAATCACCCCAATCCCTGGCACTTTAGCAATCGGGCCACCTAGGTCGACTTGAAGTGCATGCTGTCCTTTGGCTAAGGGTTTTACGTAACGGGTTGGTGCACAAGAATAAATCCCTAACACCAATAAACAGCAACAAAGAGAAAATTTGATGTTATAACTCATAATGATCAAAATTAACTGAATTTTTTAATTGGATTGGAATTCCCTAATTTTGCATGGATGTCTGAAAACGAAAACACAACTCCCAAAAAATCCAGATGGAAAAAATGGTTGAAATATACCTACTTAACCGCATTACATATTCTTGCCGGTGTTGCAGCGTTTTTGATCTTAACCGCCTTGGCAGTAAAGTTCAAGTGGACTAACGATTCGGGAGATGTAGACATTAACAACCGTTATTATGAAGATATTGCCAGTCAATATGGTAATGAATCAAAAAAAGACAGTGCTACGATTGCACGTGATGAGTATATCATGTTCCAACGTCTGGGTGTACTATCCCGTTTTTATCCGCACAACGCGAAGGTAATTTCCGAAGCTTACCAGCATGACAAAAATGTTTACACGGCATTACGTATGTTGGATGCAGTAAATATCTTACTGCGTGACAATAAAGAGTTCATACGCGCCATGAAGGACCTAAACAAGAAAGCCAAATTCAATACAGGTTCTGTGTATGCGTGGTCGAACTATAGGGTATGGAAGCAGTTTTGTAATACCATTATTAAAGACAAACGCGCCATTGACTCGGTATCTCGTTTAACCGGTGTTGAATCCCGCATTATAGTAATGTGTGTTGTGGGGGAACAATTACGGATGTTTAATTCGGGAAGGGAGAAATTCAAGCAATACGTTTACCCCTACTCTCGACTTATATTGCCGTCGAACCGAGGATATGGGGTTTCGGGAATCTTAGAACATACCGCATTGCGCATTGAAAGTACGCTATTCAGGAAGAACGATCCCTTTTATCCCGGAGATTATTTCCAACAGACCATTAATGTTCGTGATTCATT
>JBJTWL010000007.1:0-7030 GCA_046081745.1 Flavobacteriales bacterium
CGTCAACCAATAAGGTCAATTTAGGGTCATCAAAAGATGCTGCAATAGTTGGTAAATGTTCTTTACACGCTCCGATAACGGCCCCGTCAATTTCTACCATGGTAACTTTTTCGACCCCAGGGTGACGAAGAACTTCTCTGATGGTTCCACCATCACCACCGCCTATAACCAAAACATTTTTTGGATTTGGATGCATAAATAATGCCGGATGAGATATCATTTCATGATAATGGAATTCATCGTTTTCCGTGGTCATTACCATGTCGTCAAGGGCTAACATTTTACCGTATTTATACGATTCTAAAATACGTACCCGTTGGAAGGGAGATTGATGGTCGTAAAACACATCACCCGTAAAACGTAGCGACAAGGCTTGATTTTCGTCTTTGTCGGTGAACCAAACATTTCGAGTGTAGAAACCAGGGTTTACCCATTCATTCGCTTTTTGACGCATGCTTGAGATATCAAAATCGTTGCGCGTTAATAAGTTAACAGAGCCACGCTTCATTTCAATGGCAGAATAGGACTTTGCTTGAAAACTTTCTTTTAAATAATCAAAGGCTATCCATGCATTCATATCGCCACATGTAAATACGTCTACCGCAGCATACCCGTATTCAGGCCATGTATGAATGGCTAAATGGCTCTCTTGTATTACTACTACGCCGGATACCCCATAAGGAGAAAAATGATGAAATGTTGAATTGATAACAGTAGCCTCTGCTTTCTTAGCCGCGTCAACCATGTCGCGTTCAATGGCCGCAACATCGTTCATGATGTGCGGATCACAATTCATAAATTCAACCAAAATGTGGTTTCCAAGGGCTGTACTCATTGATTTTATTTTTAAATTCGTTTGCAAAATTAAATGATTAATTTCGGTTCTATGTTACGAATACAATATAAACCACGTGTAATTCAAATCTTTTCTATCAGCGCCCTGTTTCTTATGGCGTTTCAATGCAATAAGCATACAACTTCTCAATGCATTAATTCCAAAATAACTTCATTTCAAAATGATTGTTGCGCGCAAGGTGCATCGGTAGAAGAATATACCTTTCAACAAGAACAAGTGTTTGTATTTAACATGGGAAGCTGTGGTGCAGATTTACCTGCTTATGTGTTGACTTCGAATTGTGATACGCTCGGATTTTTGGGAGGTATTGCCGGAAACACAACCATTAATGGCGAGAATTTTTCTAATGCGACCCTCGTAGGAATAGTTTGGAGTAATTAGTGCTTTATCCAGGGAATTGATTGATTTCCTACCTTGATCAGGTAGATTCCGTTCGCTAGCCCCCCCACATTGATAACTACCTCAGAAGCAATAGCTGGCTGTGATAGGATGAATCTTCCTGCTAAATCATGGATCACTACGCCATTATTCAATCCTACATTATGAACCGTAAGCCAGTCTGATGCGGGATTAGGGCTCAACCAAGGAAGCATCAAAGCATGTGAATTTATCGAGTTTAAATCTACTACTTCAATCAATGAAGAGTCGCTATTCGTGCATCCGTTTCCATCCGTGTAGCTATACGTAACATAAAAAGATCCCGGTCCAGTTAGTGTTGGATGAAATGAGGTTCCAATGATTCCGGGTCCTGAGTATACACCTCCTGCAGGGGATCCTTGCACCACATTAAACGGTCCCGATCCCTCCATAACGGTTGTTGTTGTTTCATCATAGCTAACTGGGTCAACATCAAATAGATTCACCATGATGGAATCCATTTTTTGACATCCATTCGCTCCCGTTCCTGTGACATAATATACCTCGTTGGATTGGGGGATAAAGCCCTCATTGTTTGCTACGCCATTACTCCATGTGTATGAAATAGCCGTTCCTGTTCCTAACAAGCTAATTTCTTGTCCTGGGCATGTGGTAAAACTGGCTCCTGCATCTACAAAAGGAAGCGATAGGGTGCCCAATGCGATCGGATTTGAGCGTGTATAACATCCCGCACTGTCCAGTCCTTTTACATAATAATTCCCCACGATCGCTGTGGTCATGTTCGTTCCAATCGTCCCATTATTCCAAATTGCATTGAACAAGGTAGAAGGGGAAGTGACATGAAGTGTGGCGGTAGACCCTACGCATATCCCAAGGATTGGATTAATAGATAATGCAATGTTTTTTGAAGTTAACAAGCTAAGGGCATCAGCCTTTCCGAAGCCATATGCGAAATTCGGTGTGGCACCGGTTGCTGCATCCACCAAGGCCGTATTGCTTAAATCGGTTTTAAACTGCTGGTGTGTGCTGAGCGGACATTTTTGTAAGTATAGCGCAGCGATGCCAGCAACAACGGGCGAAGCCATTGAGGTCCCGCCATTACGAACATGAAAGCCGCCCACGTCGATGGTTGGATTATTGGTCGTGTTATTCAAATACCAAACTGGACCTGCCGCTACGGTTACATCACCAGCCGCAGTAATATCGGGTTTTGTGGTGCCATTTCTTGACGGACCTTTACTGCTGTTTTCACTGAGCTTTCCAACGGGCGTAGTGGAAGCCGGTTGATAATATGTATTGTTCTTTGTTACATGGCCTTTACGATTTCGCATATTGGCGACGGAAATAACCTTTTCAGAACAATTCCAACTGCTTACGATGGTTTGTAAGGAATCAGGCATGATATAATGTTGAATCGCTGGAAATTGTATAGCATTTGGTATACTGGTGCTGAAATTACTCAACTGAATCCAGCTTCCACCCCAAGCATCATATTTTCCTGAACCCGTGGTCATAAATCGATACCTGTAGGCCATGGAATCAATCGTGGTAAAAACAGACATCATATGAAAGTTTCCACCTACCAGTTCTCGATAACTGTCAATGATTGCAATGCGTTGTCCGTTTGCATTGAATAAGGTGTCCGTAACCGGGACTTGATTCATGTTGCTCGTTGCATATCGAAAGGTAGTACTCCCACGAAATGAATAATTTGGAGAAATTTTATCTGCGCCGTATGCAAAGTAATAATGAGCGTCTGCCGTATCAGACCATAAATCAAAGACAATTTTATTCGGTCCTGCTACGGTCATTCCTGTATTTGGAATGTTCCAAAAGAACGTAGTGTCTGAGCCAATGCTGTTATTTCTCACATGAAATTTACCTTGATTCCCCGCATTGCCTGCAGCAGAAACCACAATCCTGCCTGGTGAAAGATCCAATAAGGATTCTATCAAGTCCGCTGCAGGGTCGTTACCGTCATGGCTACCAAGGTAATCACCAAGTGAAATGTTTATCACGGCAGGCTTACCCATAGAGTCGGCGACCTTAAAAATATAATCACAAGCATCGGCAATGGTTAAGGTCCAATTCGGGAGGTTAAAATTCGTTTCTACCACAATCAAATCGGCCTCAGGTGCAGCGCCTTTGTTTTTAAGGTTTGCTCGTGCATTTCCCGCTGCCATTCCGGCGACCGTTGTGCCATGTGCGGTAATTGTTTCTAGGCTCGTACAGGTTCCAGCATTGATCGATGAACTGTCCCAAACGATTCCGTAGTTGTAGGGTTGAGGTGGATTTACCCCGTTCACCGAATGGTCCCAATACCGCAATACCCGCGTTTTACCAGTCGCTGTTTTAAAGTCTGGGTGATTGAAATCTATCCCTTGGTCAATAACTCCCATAATAACCCCCTTTCCGGTATAGGCTGTATCTACGCCATTTAACCCTTGATGAACGAGGTTGATTTGATGTTTTACTAAGGCGCTATCGGCTAAAGGTTGAGGACGAGAAACAGAAAAGTAAAGACCATCCACCAGTAATTTACCGGAATTATCGATTAATTGACTCGGTGTTGCATTGAAATATAAGTAACTGCTTGTTTTATGTTTTATCGGAATGTTGAGTTCTTTTAATAAAGCCTCGTTATTCAATGAATTGTTGGCGCTAAGGCAAATTTGTGTATTTGGATTAGTGATGGCAAATTGATGTATGGTAAAACCATGAAAATCTCGATGTTGCGCAAAATTGGTGATTGCGATCAATCCGAAAATCAAACTGATTAACAATTTTTTGAATTTGAAATACCTTTCCAATTGAATTGAGTTACACATCGAAGTAAAAATAACGTATTTTTGGGAATTCGAACGCTAAAAATAATTTAGAATTAATGAAATTACTTAAAAGAAATCTTGCGCTTTCCTTTTTATGTGTAGGTGCGCTTACCTTTGCTCAGCCTATCCCGGGAACCTTAAATTGGTATAACGGAACCGGAAATGGAATGTCTACCGAAATAGCTTATAAGAAGCTGTTAAAAAAGAAAAAGTCAACGCCGGTTATCGTAGCTGTGATTGACTCAGGCGTAGACTTGGAACATGAAGATTTGCAAGGAAAAATTTGGACCAATTCCAAAGAAATTCCGGGCAATAAAAAAGACGACGACGGGAACGGGTATATCGACGATGTGCATGGATGGAATTTTCTTGGGAATATCAATGGGAAAAATCAAGATAAAGCACGCCTTGAAAAAGCACGTATTGTTAAAAAGTACGGACCAAAGTATGAGGATATTGATCCTGAGACCTTGGCATATGACCCCATTCATGAAATGTATGTAAATGCAGAAAGTTCTTTAAATGAGGATGTTTCCCAATATGAGCCCTACCGCGACATGATCGGAAAAGGCATGTTCGACAAAGAAACCGAAGATTATCTCCGTGATCAATTGGAGTTCAATTTAAATCCAAATTATGATGATCGATCTTTAATTGGTGATAATCCCGATAATTTCAATGATAATTTTTATGGGAATGGTGATGCGGAAGGACCAGACGCGTTACATGGTACGCATGTGGCAGGAATTATTGGAGCAATTAGAGGAAATAAAAAAGGAGGCGATGGCGTTGCCGATAATGTGCTGATTATGTCTGTTCGCGCCGTTCCAAATGGAGATGAGCACGACAAGGATGTAGCAAATGCCATTCGGTATGCGGTGGATAACGGGGCAAAAGTGATTAATATGTCGTTCGGTAAAAGCTTTTCGCCATATCATGACAAAGTACAAGAGGCCATTCAATATGCGGTTTCAAAAGATGTGTTGATGATTCATGCCGCAGGTAATGACGCTTCTGATATTGATTATACCGATAATTTCCCCAAAAAACCGGTTTTTGATTATGTAGATTCTACAAGCAGAAAACTATTTTTAAACATTGGTGCAAATACCAAAGAATCGGGAGAAGGCCTTGTGGCCTCTTTCTCCAATTTTGGTGCTATGGAAGTGGATGTGTTTGCTCCAGGAAATGAAATTTATAATTCCGTACCGCAAAGCGCTTACAAGAATTTGCAAGGAACATCTATGGCTGCGCCAATGGTAGCGGGTGTTGCAGCCTTACTTAAGTCTCGTTACCCGCAAGCAAGCATGGTGGAAATTAGTGATGCTATAACCAAAACGGTAACTAAATACGATCAGTTGACCAGTATTAGTATTACGGGTGGGGTTGTTAATGTGTACAATGCAGCAAAATACTTGCAAACCCTGTATAAGTAGGATGCGGTTTTTTCTATTTCTTGCCTGCTGGTGGATTGGCTTTGGTTTTCTTGCTCAAAAAAATCCATCAGGCAGTGTGGCTAAAATCACATCCGAAGAGCACCTGAATTTCCTAATGGATACTTGGCACAAGAATGCAACCTTAGCTAAGTTTGACGAGTATTTCGCAGCGACTGCGGATAACTTTGTGTTTTATGGTACAGCACCCGCAGAGAAATGGGATAAGGAAGCGTTCAAAACCTTTTGCAAGCCTTATTTCGATTCTACAACAACGTGGCGTTTTATCCCGTCAAATCGCTTATGGTATTTTTCGAAGGATGGAAAGACAGCATGGTTTGATGAAGACCTTCAAACGTGGATGCTCGATTGTCGCGGGAGTGGGGTGTGTGAAAAAACAAAGCAAGGGTGGAAATTGGCGTATTACAACTTGAGCGTAGTCATAGAAAATGACAAAATTCAGGAGTTTATTAAACTCCGAAAAAATTAGATGACCCTTTCTGAATTTCGAGTAAGGTTGAAGCATGCCTTAAGTGGGATTTATACTCAGCATGAATTAGACCAACTTTCTAAGCCAATGTTGATGAGTCGTCTGAATATGGATGCTTCTGAGTATTTACTCGCTTCAGAATATACCTTGTCCGATGAGGTGCTGACTCAATTAAATTCAGATGTTCAGCGCCTTTTGATGCATGAACCCTTGCAGTATGTGCTTGGTAGTACATCCTTTTATGGGCTTGAAATTCAATGTGCTCCATCCGCTCTTATTCCTCGACCTGAAACGGAAGAGTTGGTGGACTGGATCTTGTCTGAAGTACAATTATCTACGGGTTCGTTAATTGATTTAGGAACTGGTACAGGGTGCATTCCTCTGGCGATCAAGTCGAAGCGTCCTGCATGGAATGTTAAGGGAATTGATGTGAGTCAAGAGGCCTTGGCATTAGCGCGTTCCAATGCCATGCGGTTAGGGCTCGATGTTTACTTTGAAAACATAGATTTAATGCAGGATCTCCAAGCTGTTGGGCTTAATGACATGTTTGATGTTATTGTATCTAACCCACCCTACATACCCGATGCGGAGGCCTTATCCATGGCACCCAACGTATTGAATTATGAACCGAACCTTGCCTTGTTTGTCCCAAATACGGACCCCTTGCTTTTTTATCATCGAATTGTAGCTTTTTGCCAGTTTTATTTGAAAATTGAGGGCTATGTATTTGTTGAAATTCATGAGGCATTATTTGATGAGACCGCTCTTTTATTTCGTCAAGCCGGTTTTGCTAACATTGAATTGATGAAAGATTTGCAAGGCAAATCGCGTATGATTAAGGCGCAACGCGTATCTTTATCGGGTGAATTCTAAAGAAGCAAAAGCGAGAATTTTAGCCCTATCTGCTGATCTTAATCGGCATAACGACTTATACTATATTCAAGCAAAACCTGAGATTTCTGATCAAGAATTTGATTTTTTGTTAAAAGAGTTGGAATCACTTGAGCTATTGTTTCCGGATTTTGTCCTGCCGAATAGCCCAACC
>JBJTWL010000008.1:0-14526 GCA_046081745.1 Flavobacteriales bacterium
TTTGTACCAACCGTATGGGATTTAAACATGAGTTTTAATGCCTTTCCTGGCGGAACAGGTTCTGGTTCTGGAGGTCCAACGTTAGATCCAATGTCAAATAGCAATTCAAATAATCACCCATTGATTAAAAAAATATTGGCACAACCGATGTATAACCGAATGTATATGGCGCATGTTCGTACGATGCTGCAAGAGATGTTTGCTTCAAATTGGTACATTACCCAAGCGAATGCGTTGCGAAACACCATAGATGCTTCTGTACAAGCGGATCCATTTAAGTTTTATACCTACACTCAATATCAAAACAGCCTTACCACGGCTGTAACTGGAGGTGGGGGACCGGGTGGGGGAAATTCAATTCCGGGAATTCAAACCTTAAT
Organism: Flavobacteriales bacterium; assembly: GCA_046081745.1. Classification (GTDB taxonomy): domain Bacteria; phylum Bacteroidota; class Bacteroidia; order Flavobacteriales_D; family Crocinitomicaceae; genus UBA952. The sequence continues at coordinate 381 of JBJTWL010000008.1, forward strand.
GAATGGACGGGTAACGTATTTCAGTACAAATCCAAATTATACCTTAATAGCGCCAACCATTAACAGTTATGGGGCATCCAATCCAACGCCATCATTTAATGAAACATTTTTTATAACATCTGCCGTCTCCAATGAAACGGCTGTTTATTTAGGCTATCGTACCTCCCATGAACTACGATTTACACGAATTCCAATGTTCGACGATGGAGGGCATGGAGATGGAGCGGCCGGAGACCATACCTATGGGGTATCTGTAACGGCAAATGGACCCATATTTGAATATTACATCTATGCCGATAATGCCAATGCTGGATTGTTTAGTCCGCAACGTGCTGAGCATGAATTTCATTCGCTGGATTTGAATATCCCTGCACCAACTGTCGGGCAAGTTCAAATTAATGAAGCGATGTCTGATAATTCGTTAACACATGATGATCCGTATGGAGAATCGAACGATTGGGTAGAATTACACAATACAACTGCCGGGGCGTTAGATATAAGTGGTTTATACTTGAGTGATGATGCAGCCCTTCCATTAAAATGGGAAATTCCTTCGAATACAATAATCCTTCCGAATGACTATTTAATTATATGGACCGATAATGATACACTTCAGACAACCGGACTTCATGCGAATTTTAAGCTCAGTGCAACAGGTGATTATTTTTCAATTTCCAATGGTGCATCGGTATTAGATCAAGTAACCATCCCATCATTGTTTACGGATCAATCCTATGCACGTTGTCCAGAAGTAGGCGTCGTATTTGATTATGCCGCCCCAACGTTTGATGCCATGAACAATTGTGTTGCGGATGTTGAATCGATTTCATTTGAACCACTTCTTTATCCGAATCCAGCCAGTGATATAATCAATCTTAAGCTTACACAGCAAGCTCATATTGAAGTGATCGATATGAATGGAAGAGGTGTCTACACTGAACGTAATGCTATGGGCTTGATTCAACTTTCGACATCGGCATGGAGCAATGGGCTTTATGCAGTTGTAATTCGCAATAATCAAGGCGAGACACATTGCTTAAAGTTAATTAAGCAATAATTATTCTTGAGCCAAGTGGTTTTGTATGGATTGTACTAAAAGATGTCGTTGATGAATCTCTCGTAGATAAAATTGATTGACCTTGCGTTCAATAAATTTCTTTTTGCTGTATCCGAAAGTAATCCAACCCATTACTTTTCTTAAGAATGAAACATGGGGCATATAATCGAGGTCTAAGCTTCCAATGGACGAAAGTTCTTCGTTAATTCCCGGACTCAAATCCATTTTTAAAGCTTGTTGACGGATGCCTTCAATAAGTCGATCATAACGCGCCAATTTATCACGTTCATAATCTTTGGTTTTTATAAACCTCGTATACTGAAAGTCAGCATCAGTAAAGGCATGAAATAATTCTTCGATGGTCATAATTGATTGTGGATTGCAAAATTAATAAAAGGAATAGAATAGGGTATGATTTACACGCCAATTGTCTAATTTTACACCCTATGAAAACGAAATCAACCCGAAAAAATAAGGTTAACGTGGTAACACTCGGTTGTTCCAAGAATACGTTTGATTCGGAAATTATGATGGCTCAATTAAAGGCAAATAGTTTTGACGTGGGCCATGAGCGAAACGAAGAATCGGAGATTGTAATCATTAATACGTGTGGGTTTATTGATAATGCAAAACAAGAATCGATCGATACGATTTTGCAGTATGTTGATGCCAAACAACAGGGCCTGGTTGATAAAGTATATGTCACAGGTTGCCTTTCAGAGCGTTATCGGGATGATTTGGAGAAAGAAATTCCCGAAGTTGATGCATATTTTGGTACTCGGGATTTACCAAGGTTGCTAAAAACACTTAAGGCAGACTATAAATATGAGTTGGTAGGAGAACGGTTATTAACAACCCCGAACCACTATGCCTATTTCAAAATCGCAGAAGGGTGTGATCGTCCGTGTTCGTTTTGTGCGATTCCATTAATGCGCGGACAACATGTTTCTACACCGATGGATCAATTAATTGCAAATGCATCCCAATTAGCAAAACAAGGGGTTAAAGAGCTATTGTTGATTGCACAAGATTTGACGTATTATGGTTTGGATATCTATAAAAAAAGGAACCTTGCCGAGTTAGTGGATAAGATATCAGCTATTGAGGGAATTGAGTGGATTAGATTGCATTATGCCTTTCCTGCAGGATTTCCAATGGATGTTTTGGATGTAATGCGCGAACGATCCAATGTATGTAATTATTTGGATATTCCGTTGCAACATGGATCTACGGCGATGCTTAAAGCGATGCGAAGAGGCATTACACGAGAAAAAACGGAAGAATTAATCCAAGCAATTCGGCAGAAGGTGCCAGGCATCGCGTTGCGAACCACCTTGATTGCTGGATTCCCCGGAGAAACAGAACAAGATTTCGAAGAAATGATGGGATTTGTAGAACGTAGTCGGTTTGATCGTTTAGGAATCTTTACCTACTCACACGAAGAAAATACCCATGCCTATTCAATGACGGATGATGTGCCAGATACCATCAAACAGGAGCGTGCAGATGCTATAATGGAACTGCAATCTGGTATTAGTTATGAACTTAATCAAGCAAAGATTGGAAATACGTATAAAACATTGTTTGATCGGGTAGAAGGGGAATACTTCATTGGGAGAACAGAGTTTGATTCACCAGAAGTTGACAACGAAGTACGGGTTTTGCGTACTCCGGATTTGTATATTCCACTCGGAGAATTTTCAACCGTTAAAATCCTAAAGGCAGATCACTATGATCTGTACGGTCAAATAGTTTAAGTAACTTTATTAAAAATTAACTATGAAATATATTTTACCTATCCTCCTTACAGTACTTTGTTTTAGTAATAAGGTATTTGCGCAGCCTGCCTCTCCCTTGACGGTTATTGATGCTTCGGGTCCAAACACCTGTGATGGTTCTGCATCCATCACCAATCCGAATAATGTTATCGCTAATACCATTGTTTGGTATACGAATGGTGCAATTTTAGCGCAAGGCGTTACCAGTGTTTCTAACCTTTGTCCGGGAACATATGGGGTCTATTACACTACGTTTATTGACTCGGTTACAGCTACGTTCGTGATTTCGGGATCTCCTTGTAATGGACTACAAGCGATCATCAGTGGTACCGCCGCAAGTTCTCCTATGGCAATGGATGGTTCAGCCACAGTTTCAGCGATCGGTGGCTCTGCGCCATATGCATTTACCTGGAGCAACGGCGCCACTACCAGTACTATTTTAGGACTAGGTGTTGGTGTTTATTCGTGTTGTGTAGCGGATATGAATGGGTGTGTGAGTTGCGATAGTTTCACCGTTTCGGCGACCATAAATCCTGGAAACGATACGGTATTCGTTATTAACAACAACAACATTCCAAATGTAATTGATTCGCTTGGGATGCAACAAGTGCTGGATTGCAGCATAGACTACAATGCCATCGGAGCGGCTTATATAAGTAATTCGCAGTATATCCCCGGAGGTAATCCAAACACCATGGACAGCATTTATCTGACATGGCAAGTTTATGATACCTTAATTCCTTCCAATTTAATGGCAACCTATGTGGTAGGGTATTCTGTGTTCCCGCCATTGGCACAAGCTTACACGGCAAGTATAGAAATTCATTGCCCTCAGAAAAACACGAATTACAATACCTTACTGGTTATCGATCAATTCTACACGTCACAACTGGGGGTGATTGAGTCAAGCTATGTTCCAACTATTTGTCTACAGGATGGCTGTGCGTCGATTAATTTGCTTACGCCTCAATCTGGAGAATTAAACGTGTATTCAATGAATGGCAATTTGATGGTGAAGCAAGGGGTTGCCAATGTGTCTACAGCCAAGATTCAAATGGCGAATTGGAATCCTGGAATCTATTTTATGCATTATAACCTTACTTCGGGATCAAATGGTGTGTTACGCTTCGTGAAACCTTAATGTGATTTAAAGAGCTCAACCATTACATGACCTTCGCTCTGGCTGTTTTGTAAATGCAACAGTTCCTTAATGGTGGCGTGTAAATCAACTAAAGAGGCATGTTGAGTATTCATCATGCCTTTTTTAAAGTCTGGTCCTTGTGCATATAGAAAAATGTGTCGACAACCTTCACATTGATCTCCGTGGTGTTGAAATCCACTACCCAAATGACGTCCATGATCATTGGTGAAGATGAAGGTCGTTTTTCCTTTATAATGTGAATCCGTATTTAAATATTGCCAAATTTGATAGGCATATTCGTCTGTTTTTACAATCCCATTCAAATAGTTGTTCCAATTTCCGGTATGTCCAGAAAAATCAGGCTCTTTGAAGTTTATCAGGAGCAACTTTGGCTTTGTATTCATTAAGGCAGACATAACATGGGCAAATGTTACACTATCGCTTCTATATCCGGTTCCATTTCCATTAATTCCACAATCACTGGGTGGGTTGAATTTATTTTTATATTGATAATCCGAGGTGTTACCTAACACTTCCAGTTTGTCTTTACTACATATTAACGAAGCGAACCCGTTATTTCCAGGATGGTCTTTTATCCAATACTGAAAAATCGATGGGTGAGCCGGTAATTCTAACCCGGTATTGTCTATAGATTGATAGAAACCTGTGGTAAGTGCTACATGTCCATTTACGGTAAAGGTTACCCCCTCGTTATAGAATGAAGTGCAAATAATACCACTGTCGCGCATATCATTCCATAAATGAGGGATGTATTGATGGCTTGAATCTCCGATCGTTTCACTGTATCTCGGACCATCCATAACCACGATTACTATATTTTCTGTAAGGTAAGGTTGTAATGGTATTTTGTCGTAGGTGCAAGATAATAGAACGCCGATTATACTGATGAGGTTAAAATAGTTCATGACTAAAAGTATTGAATATTTAGGACATGCGTAAATTCATATCAAATGGTGGGGTGCGTGCTCATAATTATTAAATCAAGGCATCAAGGATTACGAGCGTTGCTCGTTTTCCAGATTTAAGGCTCAATCCAAGCATAAAGTCCACCTTGTTTTAAAAGGCTTGGAATTCTTTGTTTATCCCCTCACTCAAGCAAGCTTGGTTCGTTCCTAAACAAAAAAGTCCACTTCGGTGCGAAGCGGACTTTTTTTGTGATCCCGCTGGGATTCGAACCCAGGACCCATACATTAAAAGTGTATTGCTCTACCAGCTGAGCTACGGAATCGCTGATTTGAGGGTGCAAATATACCAAAAATATTCTTTTAGCAATCCTTTATTCGGTATTTTTGAGAAATTAATTTAAAAACAGGGTGCGTTTAGAGAAACATTTGTGTTTGTTGGGTTTTATGGGATCTGGTAAATCTACGCTGGGAAAAATGCTGGCTCACAGGCTTGGCGTTTCTTGGGTGGATACGGATCAATTGGTTGAGGCAAAACAGGGTGAATCAATCTCGGACATTGTCAGACTGCAAGGTTGGGATGCGTTTCGTGCGATGGAACGTGAGGTTGTTTTGGAAATAGGGTCCCATGTTCCAATGGTTATTTCATGCGGAGGAGGATTTCCCTTGGATCAACAGAATTGGCAATGGATCACTAAGCATTGTACGTCAATTTTCTTGAAAGTTGATCAAGAAGTTTTACTCGATCGGCTTGCGGTTAACGCCTCAAATCGTCCATTGATACAGGAAAAGAATTACTTCGAACTTACGCAATTTATCAATGAGCAATTGCCTAAACGAGCGTTGGTTTATAGCAAGGCTGATTTGACAATCGTAGCGAATGGAGCCCCTGAGCGAACGCTTGAATGCATCATGCAATTAATATAAGTCTCGTCGATATCCCAGTTGAAATAAAAAATTCAATCGAGAATATGTATGACTGTTTTCTCCCGCAGTATTATTTGCTAAATTTAGAATTGAGTAGGTACCAGTAATATCAAAAAACAAGGTGCCGCGTACCGGTATAGTATACTTAAAACCGCCCTGTATTCCTAAGGCCAAATAATAAATACTTCCTTTTGTTGGGTTTGCATTGGGTAGTGAATATAATCCTTCCCATTCATATTGTTTGGTGTAATCGAATTTCGAGAATTTGGCACTCGTCGTATTTATACCTAATCCAAAGACACTACCACCGTACAAAGCAAATCCATTGTCGTAATCATTCAGCATGTACGACCTTGTTCCACCTTCCACGTACAATGTGTGTGATTTGACATTATAAGGAACAGATAAGGTATACGGAGTGGTGGTGAGGTCATTTGCCGTCATGTTGGCATAACGTGTTGTACTATCTTGATTTGGTAAAAATGCAGAAGCACGAACAAAGAATGTAAGATCGCTTGATCGAGGAAGTTCAAGTCCTAGATTAAATCCAAACGAACTACGTTGTGTACCAAACCCATTTAGGATGCCGGTGCCTGCAGAAATGCTCACCTGAGCAAATACAGCGGAAAATAAACTCATTGTAAGAACAACCAATGCGTATTTCATAATTCAAATATTAACGTCATTTAAAACAAATGTACTTCAGTAGCTTTTATTAAACAAGTTAATTGATTTTTAAGTTTTGTTAATCATTCTAAATTTATTGAATTGTTTTTTATAACTTCGTTACCGTATGAAACGCCAACTGGCATTTTCTTTAGTCTTAGCTACCCTTTCGTTCATTGCAACTAAAGCCATTGAATCGTTTGGGGTAGACCAATATTACCGCTTTCAAGCTACCCATTTTCAAAAGGAAAGTGGCTATTTTGATTTACAACATCCAGCGAGTATTCAATTTTTACCAACGGGATTACTTCCATTTTCTGAGATATCTAGCTTAGATAGCATGCATTTAATTGCAATGCAGGGAAACGGAGATGGCGCCCTAGTGTTGTTAAATACGGATTCAACTTCGTTTTCATTGGTACGTCCTTTAACCAAGGATTTACACCTGTCCTCGTTTGTTCAGGTAGATACCGTACTGTATTTATTTGATGATAAAATGGATGTGTTTGTCTCTTCCTTTCCTTACGACTCCACTTCAACACGCAAGGTTTCGAATATTCGTCCGAATTGGACGAGTACCTCAGCCTGTTTTCATAAAAACACCCATCGCATCTATTTTAATCCGGAGGTTGAAAACCCCAATTCGAATCGTTTAAGGTCTGTTTACACGTTCAATGTCAATAAAAATCGATACACTTCTACACCGTTGTTTTCTTTCGACGTTGACGAAATTGAGCGCTTTGCTTCTGAGAATGGTATTCGAATCCATGCAAATCGAATTACGGAATTGAATGATACCATTCAAGGATTAACGATTATTCCGAACGCCATTGCAGTGCATCCGAAAACCAATGAGGTATATATCCTTTCAGGCTTAGATCGCTCGTTAATCGTGTTTGATCAATTTGGAGTGGTTAAAAATTACGCTGAACTGGATGCGAATTTATTTCCAAATCCAACGGGTTTAACATTCGCTCAGAACGGAGACCTGCTAATTTCTAACGAGGATTTAATTAAAAACTCGATTGTCCGAATCACATGGAATAAACTTTGGCAATCAAAAGGGGGTAAAGGATTAGTGTTTGGTCGTTAATCCAATATCAAAAGCCTTCCCATAGGTCCTTCACACATCAATAAATCCAGCACGGATAAATTACAAGAGAACGGTTTGTTATAGCTAAATACTTGTTGATATACGTTCATGTTTTCGCGCTCCATCCATTGCTTAAGCCTCAAGTCTTGGTCTGAATAAGGCGTAAACACAGAGGAAGTTGTCAATGCGATAGGTAAATCCCACGCATCAATGAAAAATCTAAGAATCTGCTGGTTGAGCTCCAGGAGCGTTTTTGGATGATTACGCAACATATATTCAATCTCTAGATGATACGCTTCAAAATACGGAGCTTTGCCATAAGCTGATTGGATAGCTCTCCAGTGTTTGATGGGCCAAGAATTGTCAGTACATACCTGTATTTCCGATAAGGGCTGTTTGGTTTCACGGTGAGTTATAGGTACAACTAATCGAAGAATACCTTCGGCAGTAAGAATTTCACATCGATTTCTTATGCTTTGTTTAATCCAATGTTCATGCTGATCTATACACGGCGTTTCAAATTTACAAAGTTCCCTAACATAATGTATGCTTGGAAAATACGCCGTAGGAAAAATCATCTATGCCAGGTACTTGAAAATTGCAATCAAGACTCCAATTCCCAATGCAAAGCCAATTAATTGAAGGGCGCTGAAGGATCCTTCTTGGCTCACGTTCTTAAGAATCCGTTCCATTCGGAAGCCTTTGTATGGGCTCTTTGATAACCACACCAAGGATGCTCGACCAACTATGTGGTCCTCGGGTACGAATCCCCACACCCTTGAATCTGCCGAATTATACCGGTTATCCCCCATCATCCAATAATAGTCCATGCCGAAGGTGTAGGTACTTGCTTTTTTACCATCGATGAGAATGGTGCCGTTTTTCTTTTCGACAAGCGTATGTCCTTCATATGCCGCAATTATTCTTCGGTACCATGCGATGTTATGTGCATTAATCTTTATTGTGGCTCCTTTTTTCGGAACACGAAATTCCTGGAAATCAGTCATGGTATTATTCACATATAAATCTTTTGGAAAACATTCTAGATTCTCAATCAATTCCTCAGGACTTGGTGTTCGTTTTTCCAAGGTATAAGATGGCCTATCAATATGAACCTTGAACTTAGCGGTAGGATAAGCGGCTTGAATTTTTTTCTTTTCTAGTTTGGTAATATTTAGCACATATGGATTGGTTGAATCTCCTTCCTCGTAATCGTATCTTGATCCATCCGGTGCATTTTCTAAACCAAACCGTTCGAACATTTCTTGGGCGTTAAAGGTGGCCGTCGATTTGCTTACATCCCACTTGAATGCCATGTTGTCAAAGATCTTAGCAGGCTTACCGTTGTGGTAAACCGTAGCGTTTTCGATTTTAATGACATCACCAGGTACCCCCATGCATCGTTTGATATAATTCTCCCGTTTATCTACCGGACGGTAAATTAACCCGTCATGCGTCATGCCTTCCGCGTTTTCTGCAGAGTAAATTGGAAAAAGTCCATTCTTCAAGTTTTCACGTGCTATATTCCTCCAATAATCAATGTTATCTATAAAGGAGAGGAACTTGAGTGAATCCGCCGCATTTACTGCATTTCCTAAAAGATTGTTTTTAATTCGAAACTGCCAGATCGCCTCATTGTTGATGATTCCGTGATAATCATGCCCCATTAATCCGTTCGGAATTCTAGGGTCGTATACCGCCGTATCTCCTGAGGGGTAATTAAAAACCACAATATCGTAAGGTTTAATTTTTCCGAAACCCGGCAGTCGGAGATAGGACCCTTTTTCAATCGTTAAATACGAAGGAATATTCACCCATGGAACGTTGTTGTGTACGAGTGGATAGGAGAGGGGGGTAATCGGAACTTTAGGTCCAAAGGCCAGTTTGTTCACAAACAAAAAGTCGCCAACCAGCATTGTTTTTTCCATAGAGCCTGTTGGGATTTGGAACGGTTCAAAGACATATGTCCGTATAACGGTGGCAGCAATTAATGCAAATAGCAAGGAATCACCCCATTCTTTGACTCCTGTTTTACTCCCTGGTTTTCGGCTTGAAATCAAAGAAAATAAGAGCTCCAAGGCGTGACCAAGTACCGGTAAACACATAAACAACACCAGGTGATCGCCCCATTTTCTTGCTTCAAGTTCTTTAGCGTTATTCCAGTTGGTTTCAGCAACTTGTACGACTTTTTCATTGGTCACCAATTGGTGCATTAATACATATGGGAAAAATATTCCTTGAAGGGTATCTGATAATGAGAACCGTCCAAACTTACGGATTAAACTTACGTTTGCTACCATCATCATTATTAAATGAACCCCAGGAATAAGCATTAGGATGGTCCAAAATGGTTTTTTGTTGGTATGCTTGAATACCAAGTAATAATTGTACAACGGGATATAGGCATTGGATGAGCTTAAGCCCATTTTTGTGAATTGTTTACCCCATTGTCCAAGAAAGGGATTAATCAGAATTAGGAGGTAGAAATAGATAAAACTCATAGTGTTATTTTAAATTTAAAACATCTTTCATGGTGTAAATGCCTTGTTTTCCATGTAAAAATTCGGCTGCTAAAATGGCTCCAAGCGCAAATCCTTCCCTTGAATGTGCCTCGTGGCTAAGCATAATGGTATCAATGGCGGATGTAGCATACACTTCATGGGTTCCGGGAACATCCGGTTCTCGATGTGCAATAATGGAAATTTGATTCTTTGATACCTTGTCCCCAAGTTGCCATTCGCTATAATTGGTATTGTTTGCAATTATTCCGTCAGCAAGTGTTACAGCGGTTCCACTGGGGGCATCTAATTTTTGTAGGTGATGGGTTTCTTCGATGCGTAAGGTATACTGCGTTTGTGTTTCAATCAGGCGAGCAAGTTTTTCGGTTAATTGTTGAAAAATATTCACACCGACGCTAAAGTTTGAGGCATACAACAAGCTTCCATCCTGTTGCCTCACGAGCTCAAATATTTCTTCCTGCGCCTCATTCCAGGCGGTGGTTCCAACAACAATCGGTAAGTGTTGATCAACAGCCGTTTTTATATGCGCAACAACGGTGTCCGGTCGTGTGAATTCAATGGCAACATCAGCTTCGGTTCTATCCTGTTTATTAAACGGTTGCTTCGAATTAAAAATGGCAACTATTTCATGTCCACGCTCCAATGCCAATCGTTCAATGATTTTCCCCATTTTACCATATCCAATTAATGCGATCTTCATGGTCTTATTTTAAGGTTATTTTAGCGGAAAATCCAACAGAACTCGAATAGACAAACGTTGGACGAAGCGATAAACTCAAATCCTTTGAAACATCAAAGTGAAGAAAATGAGCCTCAACCGCAGCATCTAAGATTTGAATGGCATAGATCGCCCCAATTCCTAAAATGGATAGGTCTCTCAATCGTGCGTATTGTTCATATAACGATACCAGTGCGAGGTCATCATAGGCGCTCCAATTGGGGTTGAGCACGCCACCTATTTGACGTTGCTTGTATTCGGTTTTAATGCCTTGTACCAACTGTTGATTTTGAATTAACAAATAGGTAGTAGCGCCAATACCTGCTGCGATCAGAGGGACTTTCCAAAATGCATGTTTTCTTCCGGAAGTATGAATGCTGTTGTAAACTTGACCTGCACCGGGGAGACATGCTGAAAACAAGGCCGCTTTTTTATAAGGAATCACACTGTCATTCGCTTGTTTTTGACCATTAACTAGCATCACATGGATGGAAAACACAATACAGGTTAGGACCAATTTCATGAATTGCTTAACGTTTCAATGAGCATATTTAACTGTTCCAAGGAGTTGAAAGACAGTGTTATTTTTCCTTTTCCTTGTTGGTCTTGATTTACCTGCACCTTCAATCCGAGTTTTGTTTTGAGTTGGTTTTCAATGGATCGGATCACTGCAGATTTAGGGGGTGTTTTAGTACCTGGTGATTTAGGCTTCTGCGACGGTTTTCCCCATTGCTCAACCTCCCTTACGCTCAACTGATTGGATTTGATCGCTTCAAACGCCTTTAGTTGCTCTGTTTCATCGGAGATACTTAGTAGGGCACGAGCATGACCCATCGTAAGTTCATTATCGCGAACCGCTGCTTGTATTGCGGCTGGAAGTTTAAGCAGCCTGAGGTGATTTGCAATATCTGAGCGAGATTTTGAGATTTTATGTCCCAATTCAGCTTGTGTATACTTACATTCCTCAATTAATCGATGATATGATAAGCCGATTTCAATGGCGTTTAAATTCTCTCGCTGAATGTTTTCAACCAAAGCCATCTCCAACATGGATTGGTCATTGGCCACTCGAATATAGGCAGGAACAACAGTAAGTCCAGCCATTTGCGAGGCACGAAGGCGACGCTCTCCTGAAATTAATTGATATCGGTTAGGGCTGATTTGCCTCAACGTAAGCGGTTGAATAATTCCCAATGCTTTGATTGAAGCAGTCAATTCCTCCAAGGCTTCTAATTCGAAATGGGTGCGGGGATTAAATGGGTTTGCTTCAATGCACGTTACTTCCACCATGGTGGTGCCGCCAATTCCCGGTTCGTTGTTAGATAGCAAGGCGCCTAAGCCACGGCCAAGTGCTAGGCCTTTTTTATTGTTAGAAGTCATTTTCTGAGTCAAAATCGATTTGTTTATCTGAATTACCCATTTTAGTAAGGTTGCTTTTTTGAAGAATTTCCCGCGCTAAATTGAGGTAATTTATGGCGCCCTTTGAGCCGGCATCATGCATGATTACCGGAATTCCATGACTGGTTGATTCAGATAGGGTAGTATTCCTGTGGATTATGGTGTCAAAGACTAAGCTCTGAAAATGGGTTTTAACTTCATCTACCACCTGATTCGCAAGTCGTAATCTGGTATCGTACATGGTTAATAGCATCCCCTCAATTTCTAAGGAAGGATTCAGACGTCCTTGAACGATTTTTATGGTATTGATTAATTTACTCAACCCTTCCAACGCGAAATACTCGCATTGTACAGGTATTAATACCGAATCAGCCGCGACTAAGGAATTTACGGTGATTAGTCCTAAGGATGGAGAGCAATCAATTAGGATAACATCATATGAATCGATCACTTCTTCCAACGCTTTTTTGAGCAAGTATTCTCGGTCCTCGAGGTTAATCATCTCTAATTCAGCACCCACTAAATCAATATGCGAGGGCAATAAGTAAAGATTGGGCGTATTAGTTTCGAGAATGAGCTCCGAAGCGGGTACTCCGTTAACCAAACAATCATAAATGTTATTCACATTTTTCGGGTCGAACCCGAGGCCAGAAGTAGAATTGGCTTGAGGATCCGCATCAATCAATAAGGTTTTGTACTCTAAAACACCTAAGCATCCGCCTAGATTTATGGATGTGGTTGTTTTTCCGACGCCTCCTTTTTGGTTTGCAACTGCAATGGTTTTTGCCATACCACAAAAATAGTGATTCACCCGCCGTTCTGCAAGTTCGAAATCTCAGATAATACGGCTTTTTATCAACCATTTTCATTATTTTTGTTAAATCATAATTGGTAATGCCTAAGAATACACACATTCGTATCGGACGATCAAAAAGCAATCATGTTGTACTGGATCATGAGCAAATAGCCTCGGAACACCTTGAATTATTTGCAGACACGGAGGGGAATGTGTTTATTACCGATTTGGGGTCCAATCAGGGTACGAAAGTAAATGGAGAGGTACTGAAAGGGTTTACCCAATTGAAGGACTCAGATGAAGTGGTGCTTGGTGGAAAGGTTAAATTCAATTGGAAAAAGTATAGAACGCTTGAGCGTGATGTACCGAAAGAACCGGTTAAAAAACCGAGTATCGAGATCCATGCAGAGCCCAAAAAACCTAAAAAAAGAACTGATTCGAAAGCAAACTTGGAGGTAGAGTCACGCAGTTTGTATTTAATCTACGGAATCGTTGCATTGTTAATTCTGCTGATATATCTAATTAATTAACGCTGCGTTTAGTTTTATTTAAAAAAAAGTCGTAATATTGCACCCCCAAAGTGGTGAATTTAATATTAGAATCATGAACTTAATAAGTGAAATTCAAAAAGAAGTAATAGCGTTGAATGAACTTCCTTCATTCAAATCTGGAGATACCGTTTCAGTAAGTTATAAAATTAAGGAAGGGAATAAAGAGCGTACACAGCAATTCCAAGGGGTTGTTTTGCAACGAAGAGGTTCAGGTGCAACTGAGACCTTTACCGTTCGTAAAATGTCTGGAAACATTGGTGTTGAGCGAATCTTTCCTGTTAATTCACCTTTTATTGAAGCAATTTCAATTATCAAACGCGGAGATGTACGTCGAGCTCGTATTTTCTACTTTAGAGAACGAACTGGTAAGTCTGCAAGAATTCGTGAGAAGAAGCAATTCAAAAAAGAAGCTTAAACAATCTCATTATACATTTAAAGGGCCGAAAGGCCCTTTTTTTATTCACTCAATAAAAGGAATTCTGTCCTTCGGTTTTTAGCCCGATTCAATTCGTTGTTGTTTGGGAATTTGGGTTGTTTTTCTCCAAATCCTTTACTGGATAATCGTTGTTTATCAACTCC
>JBJTWL010000009.1:0-5032 GCA_046081745.1 Flavobacteriales bacterium
TTCCCATCCGCTTTTGAAAGTGAACTTTCAGCGCTTCTTGAAATGCAAAAAGCCAGTCAACTTTGACTGGCTTTTCCTTGTAGCGGGGACAGGACTCGAACCTGTGACCTTCGGGTTATGAGCCCGACGAGCTCCCAACTGCTCCACCCCGCAATGTATCTTCATTGCTTTATATCGATTTTGTCCGATTCGTTAATCAAGGACAGCAAAGATAAGAGGTTTTTCGTTATCCACCAAATCAATCGAGTAACAACTGCTGCTTTCGGTTGATGGCCCCATGTTTTTCAATGATGCATTTTAAACCTACCGCATGGGAATGGAGGTTAATGCCCTGAACGCTAGACCTCGTTCGATCGAATAGATAATTGATCGTCAAAATGTCCTTGATTCTGCAACCCAATCCCACTTGTACATTGTTCAAATTTTGCGTACCTCCCCATACTTGAAAGCGGTAGGCGTAATTCATTCGTACCGCCAATTCATAATTAAACGGAGCATAACGCACCGGGGTGATTTTTACCGAAGGCAACAAAAACCAATCCTCATTCAACACCACTAAATGCCGATAATAAACCCCCCATTCCGTTCTGAGCTGAGCCAAGGTGCCAATTTCTTTCCACTTCGCAGGACCAAGATCGTTCGCATAAATTCCGGAAAGCGAATTTCGGGTGCGGTAGCTCAACCCCATTTTATAGGTGGGATAATTATACGTAGAAAAACGGCTGACCACCACATCCTGTTGGTTCGTGGTAACGTAATCCGGATTGTACCCCACTTGCATAAACCCTCCCCCTAAGCCAAGACTCAATCGATTTTCTTTGTTGGTTTTGATGTTTACCGCCCCTTCCAAGGTTGCCGTTGAAAAGGTAAACGCGCCGTTTCGTTCCACTAAGATATTTGCTCCTGCTCCAAACATCGCTCCGTCACTTTTGCGGTCATTAAATGGAAACGAGAGCGTTGCATTAATCGTCTTTGGGGCTCCATCAAATCCCACCCATTGTTGCTTAACTCCCATGGCCGCTTCTACGTATTCATTCAGGCCGTGATGCGATGGATTGATGCTCGCCCAATTCATGCCGTACCATATTCGATTTGGCGCTTGTTGTCCCAACGCCCAAAACATGAATAACATACATATTGCAACTAAGTGGAACCTCATCGAATTATGCTTATTGTACCTTTCTTTATGGATCCATTCCCTAAATCTAGGAGATAATAATACACCCCATCTGGCAACACATTCCCGTTTCTGACACCAGACCATGCATTTATAACACTGTATGAGTTCGACTCATAGAGCACATCACCAAAACGATTCATGATGATCATCCGATTGGTTGGATAGTTCTCGATCCCCGGAATAATCCATGTATCATTTGTCCCATCGTCATTCGGAGAGAAGGTATTTGGAATATTAAACACATTCGTTAAATACACCGTGACGTAGTCGAATACCTGGCATCCCGCATAAAAGCCTTGGACCATATAGGTGGTAGTGGCACTTGGCGAGGTCTGAACACTAAACAAGGTGGGATAATTCACTTCGTATGTAGGAGACCATAGCACAGAATCAAGGATTCCTGTGGCCTGAAGCGTTACCACCGTACCTGAATCAACATATTGGTCGGGTCCTGCATATATGCTTGGACTGAGAACGGTAAGCGAGGTTTGCGCGGTATCCACTTGTAAAACCCCATTCTCATTGCAACGACAAATTACCATAAGTTGATTGCTTGCTTGCGTTGGAATCAAAGAATAAGTTCCAGAACCATTGCTTAGTATGGAATCCCCATTCACATACCACGTATAAACGGCCGTTCCTTGACACGTCGTACTTGCACTCAGTTGTATTCCTTCACCAAGGCATAGGGTATCATTTGGCGGAAATATGAAAACCTGAGCACAAGCTAACGTGCTGTTTATCACCGTTAACAAAACAATAACAAGACGCGACACAATACGATTTTACTATTAAAATTAATGGCTTTCAATGGCTTATTGTCATTCCAACCCACAAACCAGGTGCAAACTACCGATTTTTTTACGAATTTTGGCATAGTTATCGAAGGTAAACGAAGAATTTAAAACCTACCGTATGCAAAAAATTATACTTACCTCCTTTGTTTTCTTAGGATTAGCACTGAATCTTTGGGGTCAACGCTTGGATTACGACCATTCTTCTAAATGGTTTTTCGGCATCAATGCAGGAGCCACTTGGAGTTGCACAGATGTTGAGAATGAGACCAATGGCGGCTGGGGGCTAACCCTTGGAAAATCCTATAATTGGCAAACTGGAAGACGTTTTAGTTTTGATCTTCGCGGAAGATATCTGCACGGGAATTGGTACGGACAAGATTTCGACACAAGTAATCTAAGCGCATACAACAGTGGTCCACTAAGTGCTTACAAGGATTCATTTAACATGACCGCTCACAATTTTTACAACGACCAACATCGCTTGGCGTTTGAATTAGTCCTGCATGCCAATCGCTTTGCAGAACGCACCAATTGGGACCCTTACATATTCGGAGGAATTGGGGTTACATGGCGACAAACATGGGGAAATCTTAGCTATAATGACAGCAGCTTGTATGATTACCCCGACATGGTAGCCAGTGGAAGTTTGGCCAGTGCGATTACAACATCTATGGATAATTCTTACGAAACGCGCCTTGATCAACTGGTTGGCTATACATGGAATGCCAAATGGATGCCGAGTTTAGGAATTGGACTTGGTTACATCGTTGGACCACGATTTTCCATAGGAATTGAACACAAAACCACATTCACTGGGTTGGATGATTGGGACGGGGTGATTTCAAACAACAGAATTAAAAACGATTGGTATCATTATACCTCGGGTTATATGCAATTCCGCTTCAAAACGCGTGAGAAGACTCCTAAACCTCAGGAACAAGTTAATACCGTGAATAACATCAATAATTTCACAACCAATTGCGTAGCTCCAACACTTTCCATTCGTGATAAGCAATTTACAAGTACCTTGAGTACCGCGAGTTTTACCATGGGTACTACTCAAATTGGGCAGGCGAATCAATTAACAGTAAAAGATCAACAAGGAAATTCCGTTCCATTTACATTTAATTCCACTACACGAGAACTCACCGTAAATACCTCCTTAAAACCAGGTGTAAATACCTTTACCGTTTACGCACAAAATGAATGTGGATCTGCCACAGAAACGATTCAAATCACATACAACGATTGTCAATTTCCGCAAATCACCTTAACCAGTCCCATTGAAGATTCAAGCATAACGGTTCAAACCAACACAATTAATGTAGGTGCTTTAATTCAACACACCACAATAAACAACATTTCATTTTTTGTGAACGGAACCAAAACACAAGCCTTTGCCTTTAATGCTGCAAATCAAGTGTTCCAAGCCATTGTGGTATTAACGCCGGGTAAAAATCTGATTAAAATAGAAGCATCCAACCCCTGCGGGTCAAGCTATGCTGTAACGGAAGTGATTTACAACAACTGCATTACCCCACAACTTCAATTAATCAATCCAACCAGCAGTGGGATTACGGTGAGTACTTCAGCTCAAAAAATCCAAATTAAAACGATAGGATTCAATGCGAAATCAGAATTCAGTGTACTGGTTAACGGTCAAGCAACCAATACCTTCACATGGGTTAACAACATCATTGAAATTCCTGTAACGCTGAAACCGGGAAATAACACCATCACCGTGAATGGAACAAATCCATGCGGGTCTGAATCCGCCGTGATCACAATGAATTATCAGGAGTGCCAAGCCCCAGTAATAACGCTGCAAACTCCAAATACTGCGAATGTTATCGTTACTAAAGCGGCATATACCTTAAAAGTAAAAACACAACATCAAACAGCGATCAACCTGATGGTAAACAACAGCATCGTTACGAATTATACACTGAATGCAGCCACAGGAATCTTGGAATATACATTTACCCTGAATCCAGGATTAAACATTGTAAGCATCACCAGCTCGAATGGTTGTGGGGTTGATATTGAATCCCTCAACATTACTTACCAAGCATGCAATGCCCCAACGGTTGCCGTTACGTCAATCGGCGGTACCACTGCAAATCAAGGGTTTTTATTTTCGGCGAATACAGCAAACATATCATCCTCCCAAGAAGTCAAGGTCACCCAAAACGGAGCTGCGATTCCTTTCACGTTTATTAACGGTACGATACAGGCAATCGCTACCTTAATAGCAGGACCCAACGTATTCAATGTAACCGTCCTTAATGGATGTGGTACTCAGACACAAACACAAAATGTTGTGTTTAATAATTGTGTTACCCCAGCAATTTCTTTAGTTCAACCTATAGCAAGTGGAATCACCGTTAACGAAGCGTCTTATCAAATTCAGTGTGCGCTTACCGGTGTAACCAGTGCATCAGAAATCACCTTCAAGGTGAATGGCGTGGCAAAGCCTTTCCAATTTGTAAATAACGTGTTAACCTCCTCAATTGCTTTAAATTTAGGAATTAATGCCGTAAGCGTTGCAGTAAAAACACCATGCGGCACGGATAATGAATTGTTTAATATTACATACAAGCAATGCTTGGTTCCTTCCATCGTGGTCACAAATCCGATCCAAACGACCGTAACTACCACCCAAAACACAGCAAACATTACATTCACTGCAATTAATTGTTCTGCCTCGTCACAACTTGTTATAACGAAGAATGGGACCGTTATACCATTCATCTTTAACAACGGTGTTGTTTCTATAAATGCCTCTTTGAACCCCGGTTTAAATACCTACGTTCTTACAGCAACCAACGATTGCGGTCAAGACATTGCCAATGTGAACATCACCTATGACAATTGTATTCCCCCAGTAATTACTTTATCTAATCCAATTCCATCGAACACATCCACGCAAAGTTTGGTGGTTAGCGCCGTCATTCAGAATATCACGAATTCGAACCAAATTGCCTTGTTGCTGAACGGTGTTGGAGTCCCCTTCACCTTCAATAATGGACAATTATACGCTACGTTAATGTTGGTT
>JBJTWL010000010.1:0-9439 GCA_046081745.1 Flavobacteriales bacterium
TTTGGAGAGAAGTAAAGAAGCAGATTGACTGGCCTCAGTTGATTGCGCTAACCATGATTTTAGCCGGTGCAACAGGTAATTTAATTGATTCCATGTGCTATGATTTTATTTTTCCATTTAATCCGTGTGATGGATTTAATCAACTAGAAGGTTCCGGTATAACAATGAATTGTGTTAATGAAGACGGGATTAATCCTGTTGAAGTAAGAAATAAAGGCTTTATGTTCGGGAATGTTGTAGATATGTTTATGTTTGATGTGTATTGGCCCACTTCGATGCCATGGTTGGGGGGTAAGCTGGTCTTTCCTGCCATTTGGAATGTAGCCGACTCTTGTATTACTGTTGGTGTAGGATTAATGATTCTTATTAATCGAAAAAGCCTATTTTCCTTTAAGAAAGCATCCCAAACGGACGTTTAGAAATTCCATTTCATATTGCGGTCGTCAAGCAATGCGAACGACACTTTATAATTAAAGTGAGGTGTAGTTTGGTTGCCATCGGAAGCACACCCATATATTCCTATCCGTAACCTTCTGCGTGACAATTTAAAACTTCGTTCCAACCCTGCAAGTAATTCGTAATGTTGATACTTATGTTCTTGGACGTACATGGCGCCCCCACCAACGACTAATCCTATACGCGTTTTTTTCATGAAGGGAATCTTATTTAATATAGCGCCATTATCGTGATGCACAAAGTGGGCCTCATGTACCCAGCTTTTGGTGGGAAGTGTGGTATCCAACCCTTGAAAAGAATATAAGGGATTGGAAAACCAAATAGGATCAGATCTGCGTTGATACCTTAGGTCCGGTTCACGTACATCCTTCATAGTTAGAAATGTTCCGGTAAGCAGTCGATAACTGGTGTTCCCTAATAAGCCTAATTTGAAGTTTTGTTGGATGGCAAAACTTATATAATCATAATTAATATCACTTCCGAAAAGTCCAGAAACTCCTTTTTTATAATAAATACTAAACGTTGGCCATGCTGAACCCAATACTACTTTTCTATACGGTTCTCTCATGTAGCGCTGCTGAGGAACATACGATAAATCAAATGAGGCGATAGAAGCTTGGTACGGATCAAAAACCATTGCGCTGTCGTTGGGAATAAAATTATCAGCAATTTCCAAGAACTTAAAATCTTTTAAACTTCGACGCTCAGCAATGTTAATGTTTGCGCCAGCATAAAGGCCATTCACTAATTCGAAGTTCAGACCTACATTCAATTGTGTTGCCTCGATAAAATTGTTTCGACGATAAATTTGAGTTATGGCGTCATAACCGCGAATTACATCGAATTCATGACTAATTGAAGCAGAAATATCTCCCTGGTGGAAGGGATCGAATCGATAGCGATTCCATAGGACACCCTTGGGGTCACGGTTTAGAAAACCATAGGAAATTCGGGTATAAAAATCATAAGTACGTTGGTTTTCCCATTTTTTAAAATAGCCAAAATTTGGAGCAATTCGGGGGCCACCTATACCAATTGGCTGTATCATTGTAGCAATAGATCCAAATGAAAATTGTTGCCGTTTAGCTCGATTTCGGTAATCCACTCCAAACCAAAGAATTTTTAAAGCAGTAATTTTATTAAAAACCGCATCTACGGAATCCAAGTACTCTTTTTTATTATGCGCTTCCTCAATACTATCCTTAATGAAGATAAATCGTTTTTCTTCTTCACTTAATCCAATGGCACGCGTTTGGCCCCAAAATGCGCTGTCCTTTTCGTAGGCTGTCTGTTCAGTTACAGCCACTTCGGTATTGAAAAACTTTGAAGCAAAGGTGGGTTTAAAATTATAATTGGTATACAAAGCGATGGTGCTTGCATTGGATGTTTCAGACTTATATTTCACACCGTAAGTAAGCGTTTGTTTGGTCAATACACAAAGACTATCGCCCGGGTGATCAAATTCTTGGTCAACTTGAAAGCGATCATAAATCAAGAGGTTACCCTTATTTAAGGTTAGCGAAAGTTTTTGAACCATCCATAGGGTATCAATCACCCAAATATATCCTTCAAGGGTTGTGGTTGCCGTATTTCTAGGTATGATTTTAATGCGTGAGATCATTCGACCCGCTTCTTCATATTTTTCTTCCAACCTATACTTGTAAGAAAGAACCCCAGGTATTGAAATCGGTGAACTGATAGGGGTTTGGTGCAAGTCGTCTAAATGAAGTAGGTTTTCAAAGAAATTGAAGTTACTTTTTACTGTGGTGGTATAATATAAGTTTTGAGCATTCCCGTATAGATCATAAGCATTTCGGATTTCTTTCACTTTATTGGGTGGGGAGAAAGACCGATTTAATTGAACTTCAGCTAAGTTCATTCGATTGCTCAACGTGTCTTTTGGTGCCTCGAATGTTGGTTCATCACGTTCCTCTTTTTCTTTTTCCTTGGGTTTTGGAAAATCCAACTTCTCACTAGCCTTGATATACACATCAACCGTATGCGGATAATTCCAAGGATTGATGGAATCCCTTTTATTTACCACCTTCAACATGATCTCTCTTCCAGGATTTGACTTCTTAGTAGACACCACAACATCCTCTATTTCTTTTACATTCGGGGGGAAGAGCTTATACGTTTTCATTACATCGGCATCGCTCATTCCAAGGTAGTATTCTCTATCTTCATACCCTGTTGCCGTAATTACCAGATAATATTCACCCGGCATTAACCCCATTTCAAAGTATCCAGCGACGTCACATACGGTACGCAAGGACGGGTCATTTTTTACATAAAGCTTGGCATAGGGTATAGGTTGTTGTTTTTCATCAACAATAGTTCCTTTTAAAAATCGTTGACTCAGGCCCGAAAACCCAATACATAGAATTAGAAGAATAAAGGTAATGCGCACCATATATATAGACAATCAAACGCTGATTTTGTTACAAATCCTCCGTCTTGTTTTGTTGCTCATTCAGGAAAGCTTCATGCTTCGCCATTCGAGCCATCATCCATTTCTTCATGAAATACATGCCTACTGCAACCAAGGTAAAAACATAATAACCAGCCCATCGATCAAAACCTTGTGAAAATCCGTTGTAGGTAACCACAATAAAACTAATAACAGCCATCGCGATCCAAAAATAGCCCATAATCAAATTATACGTTTTCATAGTATTGATGTTTAAAGTTCTTCTTCTTTTTCTATAACCACATTTCCTTGTGGTTTTAATATTTCGTATCGGCTAAAATCTTGCTTTGTTTTTAACCCTTCTCCCATAAATTTTCCTTTGGGAGAAAAAATATACACGCGCTTTGGCGTGAATATCATGCTGTCTTTTTGTTGCCAAAAAAGGACCTCTGTTTTTAAAGTTTGTTTCTTTTTGTAGTTGTAAAGACGGACAGAGTCTTTTACCATCAATTGATTTCTCGAATGATTTATTTTTCCATATTTGGCAGTCAAGGTAGATATAATTTCCCCGTTTTTTCCATAAAAATTAACGCGAAGGCTATCGCGGAAGTGGGTTATGTGTTCAGGGGATCGGTAAGTTTCTGCAAAGCCTGCACGAAGCGCTACACGTGCAAAGCCTGAGTCACTGTACACCATGTGAAAGTCAACAATTACTTCATCTGGAGATTTAGGATTAAAACTGACACGTTGCACGTCATCCATATTATTTTCACAAGAAACTAATGAAAACACGGTGAGTAATAATACAATGATTCGGAACATTTAGTCCATTTTACGTTTTCTGAACCAACGTTCAAAACTTGCAGGTGAAAGGATTGCATTCAATTGAAATGCTACAAAGTTCTCTTGTAGGCTGTTTGGGGTGAATGTACCTTGTTGGCCAAGCGTGCAAGAAAAATTAATGGATGAGAATGCTTGTTGAGCTAAGATTGGAACTCCCAAACCAATGGTAATTCCTTGTTCTTTGAACGAATTAAAACTTGCATCGCGATAGGGTAGATTACCATAATAGGCGCCTAAACGGTAGGTGAATTTATTAAAAAAGCCAAGCGTAGCGATATTCTCATATAAAAATCGTTCTGGTTTAAATTCAATACCCAGTGCAACCCTTTCCGCCGATAAAGATTGAGTGGATAATGAATCATAGTTCGTGCCATCGAATGCATAGGTGAACGCTTCACTGCGTTGATATTGCATAGCTACGGTGATTTCAGGGTGCAGGGTTTTGGTTTTTACTTTTCTGGGATTCAGTCCAATTCGGTACGCTAAACCAAATGCCAGGGATTGTCCTTGAAGTACAGATCCGGTATAGGTATTTGAAAATAGGGTATCATATCCGTTCGGTGCATTTAGGTTTTGTGCACTGTAGAAAGAGCGCTCTAATTCACTTTTTAAGGCCAGGCTTGGTTTATAGGTGGCTCCAATTCTTACATCTCCTTTGGTGCCAATGCGTTGATAGCATGCAGCGCCAAAATCAATGTTAAGTGCACTTACAGAAATTAGTTCTTCGTAAATGCCGCCGGAAGCACTATTCCCTTGAATTAATTGACTAATCCGTTGGTTCTTAACGGCACCAAAATTATATCCTACATGCGTTCCGAAGGCAAGATAAGTTCCTTTTCTAATAATGGGTGCGTAGGTGCCACCAATAAAAACGTGATTAATGTATCCGCCACCTTGGTATGTATTTCGAATGGAATCCAACCCTGTAAATGCTTTTTCGCTCAAATAGTAACCTTTTGCAGATAGTGGCTTCAGGCCAAAGGCCATTCCAAAATGCTTTTTAAGCCTAAACCCGAGGGCAATATGGGTAAGATTTCCGTTCGGCCTAACGTCCTTATCACCAGATTGATTGTAAAAAGAAATGCGCTGACTAACCCCAATTGAATATAAGGTATTTCCTTTACTCAAGGAGGCATAGGAAGCAGGATTTAAGTAATTCAATTGACCGGAGTCTAGGAACGGGGTGAAAATATTTCCCATTCCCGAATAAATTCCGTGGTCGTTTAATTGATGATCACCAATACCGTAGGAGGTGAGGGGGTGAGAAGTTGATTGTTGAGCGAACGAAAAAAAAGCGTTAAAACTAAAGCAAAGGATTAGAAGAATGTTGAAGTGTATATAACGCATAAATCCCTTTTAGGGTTAAATTTTCGTCCACAAAGATGCCATTTTTTTGGCCCAAATCAAAATAATGTAGGTCGCCCCCTGTGAGATAAATTATTAAATCCTCATAACGATTGTTAAATTCTTTAATGCGCCAGTCAATTTCCGCGTTTACACTTCCCATCACTCCACTTTGAATGCTTGCTTCACTAGTCTTTCCAAGAAATTCCCAAGCAGCGTTGGGGCTTAATAAGGGCAGTTGCGAGGTATGTTCATGTAAGCTTTGGTATCGCAAGGAGATCCCCGGTGAAATTGATCCTCCATGGTAAGTACCTAAGTGATCGATGAAATCAAATTTAATGCATGTTCCAGCATCAATTACTAACACGTTACGTGATGGGTGGATTTGTTGTACAGCCGATATATTGCACAAGCGATCGATCCCTAAGGTGTTTGGTGTTTCATAGGCATTGATGAAAGGAAGGGGGTTCGTGTTAGTGATGTCGTAAACCTGACAGCCAAGTGCCAATAAATCTTGTTGAAGTTGGCGCCCCCCTACATTCGCAATAACCACAATATCATCGGTATTAAGGTGTTTCCCCAAGGATGTACGATCATGAAATCGCTTGGTTTCCAGCAGCTGATGGCCTACGAACGTACCCAATTT
The DNA here is from genome assembly GCA_046081745.1 of Flavobacteriales bacterium. Taxonomy (GTDB): domain Bacteria; phylum Bacteroidota; class Bacteroidia; order Flavobacteriales_D; family Crocinitomicaceae; genus UBA952. Next base: position 5,700 of record JBJTWL010000010.1, read on the forward strand.
AAGGTGTGTATTTCCACCGTCTAGCACAAAAACCTTGGTTGATTGCATGAATCAAAGGTAGGGAAATCTCATGGATAGCATACCTTCAGTTTTTAGCGTATAGGCTCTTTTTTTTCAAGGTCTGTGCTAAGGTCAGTTGGGGATTGCCCAGATAGGCTATGCTGTAGTCAAATTTTCGGTTGATTTTTTTAATGGTTGTTATTCCGTTGGTTGTTGTGGACAAAGTATGAACTGAATTATCTGGACTAGAGGAAATGGCAATGTTAAAGGCTGGTGTGATTCGCTCATCATCTACTGATTCATTGGCTTGGACAGTACACCACGAGTAAATGGAGTTCGTGTAGCATGTTTCCAAGGTTTGTTGCTCGGTCCATTGCTGTAAGAAATTATAGGCACCATTTTCATAATTGTTGGCATAATACCCTTGTGCTCCGGCAAGAAGAAAAGGAAGTGCTGAACCGAGTACTCGAGTTTTTGCTTCCGCTACTCCAATGTCATGATCATCTCCTGCGGAAGAACCTGCTCCGCCGCAGGCAGAGATAAAAATCACGAGCGGGCTTAGATTAAAGGTTAAATTGGTTGAAATTTCCTTCCCACTAACATGTTCATCCACCACGATCCCTCCGAACCCACCATCAATTCCCATGTTTGTGCCGTGTCCTCGGTAGATAAAAATGGAGGCATTTACTGCCGTTTTTTTAATAGCCTCCCATTCATTGTTTGGGTCATAGAATCGATGTACTTTATAGTTTTTACTTTCAAGAAGTGTTGCGATATTCTCCAATTGTTCCCGACTACTTTCGGTGTAAATGGAGTGTGAACCGATAATGCATACCGCTTCCCTAGGTGTTATGGTAGTTTTTTGGCTTTTAATGGGTACTGCCCAAAAGAAAAGGGCAAGCAAGACAACTCGTTTCATAAGGATTACTTTTTAGGGGTGAGGTATCAGTGCTTCATAAGAATAATAAAAAGTGAATATAATTCGTTAATACCGGAAAGGCAGTTTCGTTACGAATAGATTGGGTAGAAAATAAAAACCCCTGACGGCAACGTCAGGGGTTTAATGTGGTACCTCCAGGAATCGAACCAGGGACACAAGGATTTTCAGTCCTTTGCTCTACCAACTGAGCTAAGGTACCAGCCCATATTTGGATTGCAAAGGTACACTAATTTTAGTTTATTCAAAATTTTGTTACGATTAATATACAGAGGCATAGGTGTAATAACCTTTTTTTTTGTCTTAATTTTTTACCACGGTACCTAAACGTAATTTCACATTAGCCGCCTTTGCAATTTCAAATAAATCCACCAATTTTTGCGCTTGTGCATTCTTGTCAAAGCGCACTACAACTATGTCATCCTTCAATGCTTTGGTTCGTGAAACCAATTGGGACTTCAAGGCCTCGTCGTTGTCAATGATTTGATTTTCAAGGTCTTTGTCAAAACAATAGATATACTTTCCATCCACATATTGGACAGAAAGTGTTAAGTGAGATTTATTGGTTTTAAGCGTCGTGTTCGATTCTGGTAAGGGAACCTTAATAACGTTCGGATTGGCAAGGGTGGAAATAATCAAAAAGAACAAGAGCAAAAAGAACATGATATCACTCAAGGCCCCAGTGGCTACCTCAATATGCCGACGTCTATTTCTATTTAATGCCATGATTAAGGACGAGTTAGTTTCGTGAATTTTACGATTACCTGTTGCATACGTAAGGTATTTGAATCAATTATCGAATTCAAAATATGATACCCAGCATATGCGATTAGTCCTACGATCAGACCCGCGGCAGAGGAGAACATTTTCTCATAAAGTCCTTCAGAGATAATACCGATGGAAACATTCTCTGTTTTGGAAATATCATAAAACACGGTAATAACTCCGGAAATGGTCCCAATAAATCCAATGGTAGGCGCAATACCTGCAATTAATCCCAAATGGCCTAAGTTTTTATCCATTTTGCCAATCTCAATGTTTGCAATTTTCTCCATGTTGGATTCAATTTCATTTGGTTTTAAACTGCTTTCGATGCTATCCAAGCCTTCCTTGACAATAGCGGCATACGCTCCATCTTGATTTTTAACCATGCTCATAGCATCTGAAATATTATTTTTCTCAAGATGAGGCTGCATGTTATCCACCAATTTAGCGTCAAATTTTACCATTCTTCGGATGTATAAAATACGTTCATAGATTACGTAAAGTGTATAAAACAGAAGAATTCCAAGCGGTACGATGAATTCCCAAGGAATGGGCGGCATGCCTCCACCTTTAGTTCGCGCGGAAGCTGCATTTTCTCCGCCTCCAATGCTATTGTCTTGGGCAAAAAGTGCAAGGTTGAAAACAAAAATTCCTAGTAGGGTTAAAAACAATTTCGTGTTATTTCTCATGATTATCATATTTTGTCACGCTAAATTAATATGCATTCGATAGCGTGGTTGTCATCTGGAGTTTAGATTTCCACATTGAAATGTTATTGAAGTGAAGTACATAAAAAAAGCCAACCGAAGTTGGCTTATATGGTGTATGAATGGAGAGGTTCATTCAAAAATATCGAACCGGACGTATGTGATAGAGTTCAAAGCGATCCTTAACACATATGGCGGTTGTAAGGAAGAATCTAGCAAATGCACCGCTGTAATTTTCATCATCGTATGCAGTTGAAGCCCAGTAATGGGAAGTGTAATCTGTAGAGAAGGTTCCAAGGCTCTGCCGTTTGTCGAAAATTAGATTTAGTTCATTGATGCTTGGTAAATACCAATCGTCGTAATAGTTTATTTTTACCTCAGCACAGAATTTTGCAGCACTCGCACTGTCAGGATATGCTTGGATAATTGCTTCAGTATTTGATTTCCCGTAGCCAATATCACTGGATGTTAATCCCGTTAAATTCACGCCACATAATCCGAATGATCGTAAACCGTGTAAGTCTTTTTCAGCGACAATAATCCCGTGTGTCTCGCCTGGAATATACCCCTTTTCATTCGGTTGAAAAATGTGTAGCACGATTCCTCCACCGTATTTTTGACCTTCAACAGGAATATTTTGGGAGACCTTGTTGCATGAGCTTAGTCCGGTAATTATGGTTGCAATCAATACGATTAATTTAATGTTCGTTGCATTCATCCAGATGATTTGTAGTTTTTTCATAAGAAATGGTTTAGGGGTTTTTTGCATGACGTAGCAGTTTTCTGACCGTTGCCATTAGATAAAAAAAAAGCCTTGCAAAGGCAAGGCTTTAGGTAATCGAAATACTTTTTAGTGCTTGGACAAGTAATCAGCAACACCGTCAAAGCTTGGTTTCATCGCTGCATCACCTTTTTGCCAATTCGCAGGACAAACTTCGCCATGTTCTTCGAAATATTGTAAAGCGTCGACCATTCGAAGTGCTTCATCTACATTTCTTCCTAACGGGAAAAAGTTAACAAGTTGGTGCATCACCGTTCCCGATTTGTCAATTAAGAACAAGCCGCGGTAGGCAATCATCGGTCCACTGGCCGTCAAGGAGCCTTCCATGTCGTACTCATATTCGCCGGCTAAAACACCAAAAGCTTCAGAAATGGTTTTTGAGGTATCTGCTACAATTGGGTAGGTAACTCCTTCAATTCCTCCTTTGTTTTTGGGTGTTTGCAACCAAGCCCAGTGGGATTCTTGGGTATCGGTAGAACAGGCCACAACTTTTACGCCTCGCGCTTCAAATTCGCCAAGGGCATTTTGAAAAGCATGCAATTCGGAAGGG
>JBJTWL010000011.1:0-3217 GCA_046081745.1 Flavobacteriales bacterium
GCATTGATGAAAAAGAAATAACACATTGGTCTCCTCAATCCTTAGCCACTAAAATTGCTTGGCTTAATACCCATTTCGTCGGGGTGTCGCAATTGCTGGTTTTGGATTATGTATTGCTCGGAAGAACCCCTTATTTAGGAGTCTTGGGTCACCATAAGGAATCTGATTTAGCGCTTGCCTTGCACGCGTTGCAGCGGGTCGGGGCTGATCACCTTAAAGATAAACAGACTTCATCGTTGAGTGACGGTGAGCGACAATTGGTGGGGCTTGCTAGAGCCTTAGCGCAAGATACGCCCTATATCTTCTTGGACGAACCTACTGCTTTTTTGGATTTTTATCATCGAAAACAACTCTTTACTGTACTTAAAGAAGTAGCCATTTCAGAACATAAAGGCATTCTCCTGTCAACCCACGACCTCGATTTGGCGGTTGGGTTTGAATTACCCCTTTGGTTGGTGACGCAAGATGGAAATATTCGATCTCACGAACCAATACAAAACCGGGAAGATTTAGAAACACTCTTGATTTAGTAGACGAGGACCCGTTTGGCAGGTAAGTTCCCTAAACGTACAAAGTAAACTCCCTTTGCGAGTTGACTACTCGAGAAGCTTATGTTTGTTGCGTTAACAACCGCTTGGTTCATCATTCGACCTTGAATATCTTGCAGACTAACGCTTCCGGTAAACGGAGTATTCGTAATTAGTTGAATGGTATGTTGCCCAGCTTGATATATCAATTGATAATCAAGCGGTAGCACACTAATTGAACCTTGAAGGGTAATAAAGGTGCTGGTTTCGCAACCTGATGGAGAGAATACCGACACGGAATAATCTCCGCCTAAATCAACAGGTGGAATTAACGTATCGTTGGTTTCTCCTTGCATGATTTGCCCATTCAAATACCATTGATAAGCTGTTCCGGGAGTGGTGGTCCACAAAGTTGACATGTTGTCGTAAAAAATCGTTGCATTAGTGCCAGAGGCAGCACATGTGCCTTGGTTTATGGTTCCTATGGTATTATTTAGTTTCCATTGAAAATCGGTTAATGCAAAGCAATCTGAACCTAGCACATACTTCAACCATGGATCTAGCAACCAATAAGTTTTGTCTTGTTGTTCCGCCCTTGAAATTGAAATCCCTTGCGATGAGGTGCCCTCACCAAAATCACAATTAAAATTGGAGTTGGCAAAATAACAATGCGCTCCACCGGTAATGCTTACAAAGGATTTACAGGTTGATGCGATTCCTTGATAAATTGGAATATGGTGTTCAGCGGGAGGGGTTACCCCATCACTCGAACCTGAAAAGATGAGAGCTGGTACGGATATATTTCCACAGACTGCAATTGCAGAAGGATTGGTCTCTGCGGGAGCAAGACCAACAATGCCTGCAATATTCGTGTTATTAGAGGCTGCTAACATGGTGGCACCGCCTCCCATGGAATGTCCCATGATCACAGATTTTTGTTTAACCTTTCCGTTGAAAGGGGAACTGACAATACTATTAAGGGCTAACATTTTGGTGGATACTAAGGCTAGGTCTTGCCCAAAATCTCCATGACTTGGTGAAGGGATTAAACTACCTTCAGTGCGAATGAATGCCATAATGTAGCCCTTTGGTACCAAATGTTCCCATATGTTTTGGTAGGCATCCCAACCCATGGCAAACCCGTGGCCAAATACTATAACCGGAAAATCGGGAAAGGTAGCTACCGGTGTATTTTCCCCTGCCGTGTAGGTTGGGTAATATACTTCCGTTTGAATTTGACGTCCAGGACCTCCACCGGAACCAAAGCCGCCGCTGCGGGTGGGGTCATTAAAGGTAAGGGTAGTATGTCCAATTTGGTATTGACAAAACGCCCAGTATGGGGCAAGCACTAAAAGTAGTAGGATCTTCTTCATCTATCAAAGGTATAAAAACTAACCATTATTTCACCCTACATATCCGCAAGGGTTCGTGCTTCAAGATGCACCCATCATTAATTTTAGCTACATTTATCTAAAAATAGACGAATGTTCAAGAAATTATTAAGTTCCGTTATTCTTATATGCACGATTGGTTATACGAATGCTCAGGTTGGTGATTGGATAGCTGCCAATCCTGGTTTAGGTATAGACGTGGCTGTGGACCCTTTTAATGACAGTTATACGTGTGGCCAAATTGTTGGGGCCAATAATCAAATTGGCATGTCTGTGATTAATAGCAATGGCCTGCAAGATGTTGTGGTACAAAAATATGCGTCGAATGGTGCCTTGTTATGGGTGAGTCATTTTGGAGGTGCGGGGAGCGATTATTCATCTAAAATTGTTTTCGATGGAGTTAATGCGGTCTGGGTAGTGGGTCACTTTCAACAAACCATGACCGTTGGTGCTTTTACCCTCGTGTCGAGCGGTGGATCAGATGTGTTTATTGTGAAATTGGATGCGAGTAATGGTGCGATTTTAATGGCTAAAAAAGGGGGCGGGACTACTAATGACTATGCCGTGGATTTAAGCCTTGGGTCAAATGGAAATTTGTTTTTCTCAGGAAATTATAATGGTACCTTCGTTTTTCCGGGAGCAAACATTAATTCGGTTGGCAACGGTCATGCGTTTCTGTTAGAATTAGATTTAGCAGGAATTCCAGTGCAATCATTTGGTATTACGGGCGGGGTTTATGTGTACACGCATACCGTAGATATGAATGGTAATATATACATCGGTGGTTTTTCATCCGCTGCAACGATTGGATTTAATGGATCCGTGCAGTCCATGAATGGTCAGAATCACTTTATAGCCAAATTCAATGCAACGGGTGTATTTCAGTTTAATACGCTTTCCCTATTTAATGGCGAGATTTATGGGCTAAGCGCCGACAGCACCGGAAGTATTTATTTCACGGGAAATTTCGATTCTCAAGCGAGTTTTGGTCCTCTTTCTTTGGTGAATGGTGCCAATGATAACGCGCTGCTAGTTAAGATCAATAGCAATGGAACGTATTCATGGGCAAAATCATTTGGCGGAAACGGAAACGATCAGGGCTATGATTTGAAATGCAAAAGCAATACGGAGTTATTACTAACGGGCATTTACACTGGAAATATCGTTTTCGGTACTGTGCCATTAGCTGGCGGTGGGAATGCTTGGACTTATTTAGCTGAAATTGACACAAGTGGACAGGTTACTTCGGTGGTTTCTGGTTCATCCCCCGCGTCATCTGTGATTGCGAGTTCAATAACA
>JBJTWL010000012.1:0-13463 GCA_046081745.1 Flavobacteriales bacterium
GACTGTGGCTCACATTACCCCAGGACGTAATAATACAGTTTGGGGAGCGAATCAAGATAGTCGAAGATTTACCCCAAACGCACCGAACAATACAAATCAATATACCATTGCGCAAATCCCATATGTATTAGTTTCAAGCCCAGGAACTAACTTTCTTTGGCAAAACACGCTAGGTCAAACCTTCCCATACAACAACGGAACACTCGTCGTAAACCCTGTGCCTACCCCTGGTCCTACAGGATACTTTCTATCAGGATCTGCTTGTAATACGAGTATTGGTTCAATAACCAATGACACTACGTGGATTTCTATCGGTGGTGCAGCGGTAAATGTCACGGTCACAAATGACGTGTGTTCACAATCTATCGGTTCAGTGACTGCCAATCCAACCGCAGGTACGCCTCCATTTACATATACATGGACACCCAATATTGGAAATACCCAAACCATTAACAACCTACCTGCTGGCACATATTCTGTTACGGTTCAAGATGCAAGTGGATGTCCTGCGACAGGCACTGGCGTGGTTGGTGACACTCCTGCGCAATATTCAGCCACCATGACACAGGTAAGCTGTCCGGGTGGTAATGATGGAACGGCTACTGCTCAAATGACCCCTACAGTTGTTGGAACCACCTATTTATGGAGTAATGGTCAAACTACCCAAACTGCTACTGGTTTGTCTGCAGGCACCTATACATGTACTATGAGTAGTCCAAGTGGATGCACAGGGAGCGCATCAATAACGATAACTGAAATCCCTGCAATGATTCTATCTTTAACTAATGTTATCAACGCGAACTGTAATAGCATCAATAACGGAAGTGCTACCATTTCGGCAATCCAAGGTACTCCGGGTTATCTCTATAGTTGGACAGGATCTGCATCTACATCCAACATCGCAATAGATCTTGGAGCGGGAACTCATACAGTAACTGTTACAGACGCTTTGGGATGTATTCAGGATACCACATTTACAATCACTGAGCCACCTGCCTTAGCGATTTCATTTTTAACGCAAGACACCATGATTTGTCCTGAGGCAAGTATTACACTTACTGCCCAGGGAGTTGGGGGGTCAAGTCCTTACATTTTTAGTTGGGTTGATAACAACGGGAATTCATTTGGACCGGCAAGCTCAATTACTGTTGATCCTGCTGGAAGCCCTACTCAATACTGCGTTACTTTATCTGAACAGTGTGGGTCACCTACAACGCAACAATGCATGACCATTACTTTTCCAACCCCAATTATCCCAAGTATTGCTCCCAACTATCCAATACTTTGTATGCCCGGATCGTTTAACTTTTCAAACACCTCATCTAACGCTGCAGAAATTGCATCCACGGTTTACACGTTTTCAAATGGAGACACCTACACGGTTCCAGGGATGCAGAATTTCTCTAATACCTTCCCTTATCCTGGCTTTTACAGTGTGAATATGACTACCACCTCCATCTATGGATGTGTATACACAAATAGTATTCAAGACATTGTTGAGGTTACGCCACTCCCAACTGCCGATTTTGTACTTTCTAGAAACCCAGTTACCTGGTTTGAAACAAGCGTTCAAGCAAATGATAATTCCCAAGGAAACATCGTAGATTGGCAGTGGTCATGTGATGGGGCAGAGAGTATCGTAAGTAACGGAATAAACGCCATGTTTACATTCCCTCAAGGTGTCGTAGGTACGTATTACTTAAATTTAACGGTAACTACAGCACAGGGATGCTCAGATTCAATTTCGCTACCCTTAGAAATTATTCCAGACATCGTATTTTACGTACCGAATACCTTTACTCCTGATGATGACGAGCACAACCAGACATGGAGATTTTATGTAGAGGGAATCGATGAAATGGGCTTTCATTTAACCGTATATAACCGTTGGGGAGAACCTGTATGGGAAACCTTTGACCCTGCCGGTGAATGGGATGGTATGTACGGAGATAAACTTGTTCAGCCAGGGGTTTACACATGGACTGCATGGTATAAAGAACGTGACAATGATGGTAAAAAAGTAAGACAAGGATTTATCAACGTATTGAGATAATTATGAAGAAATTTTTGATCCTATTACTCGTTGGAATGTTCATGTATGGATGTGGTGTTGTTGATATTTCATCTTTGCCTACTGGAAATCCCACTCCCACCAAACCACAACTCACCAATGAAGAAGTAATTCGCGGATTAAAAGAAGCGTTAACGGTTGGTATTAAAAACTCCGTTGATTCAAGCTCAGTATTGGATGGTTTTTTAAAAAACCCGGAAATTCGCCTTCCCTTTCCACCTGATGCCATAAAAGTAAAGGAAAAAGCCATCAGTCTTGGCATGCAAGGACAGGTGGATAAATTTGAAACTACATTGAATCGTGCTGCGGAAGAAGCTGTTAAAGAGGCGCTTCCAATCTTCAAAAATGCCATACTGAACATGTCAATTCAAGATGGGTTTTCCATTCTTAAGGGTGGAAATGGTGCCGCTACTAAGTTTTTAAAAGATAAGACATCAGACAGCCTAGCTGTGGCCTTTTTACCCAAGGTAAAGAACGCTACTAGTAAAGTGCAATTAACGTCTTATTGGAATCCAATTATCACTAAATATAATGCAGCGGTTACACTTACTGGTGGAGAAAAAATAAATCCTGACTTAGATGCCTATGTTACTCAGTTAGCAATCCAAGGCTTGTTTAAATTAGTAGAAAAGGAAGAAAACAAAATTAGAAAAGATCCAGGTGCTCGAGTTACTGACCTGTTAATGAAAGTATTTAGTAGTATTTAATCCTACCAGGTTTGAAACATTTTCCGCCAACGGAACTTGCCTTAAATGCGCAACACCAAGTGTATCATTTAGGCCTATCTCGAGAACAACTAGCAACCACAGTGATTTTAGTTGGGGATCAAGATCGTGTATCGTTGATATCTGATTTTTTTGATGCCATTGAGCATAAAAGTCACCACCGCGAATTTGTTTGTCACACCGGAATATATAAGGGTAAACGCATTTCTGCTTTATCTACAGGAATTGGCACAGACAACATTGACATTACCGTCAATGAGCTCGATGCGCTGGTGAACATTGATCTTAGCTCAAGAACAGCTCTCCCTTCTCGTACTTCGCTGAATTTAATTCGAATAGGAACCTGCGGTATTTTACAACCTCAAATTCCTGTACATAGCTATATCGTTTCAACACATGCCATCGGATTAGATAATGTGGCCCATTTTTACGACATTGAATTTACGGACACTGAACGCTTTATGAACGAACGTATTAAAGAATTCATTCAACTCCCGAAGACGATAGAACCTTATTTTGTTGCCGCGGATTCCGCGCTAACGTTTCAATTAACGGATGATCGCTGTTTTCCAGGAATCACGATTACAAGTTCCGGTTTTTATGGCCCGCAAGGAAGACAACTACGGCTTGATTCACGCATTGCCGATATTCAATTGAAAGCTCAACATTTCAATGAAAATAACCTAAGACTTTTAAATTTTGAAATGGAAAGTTCGGCTTTATTTGCACTGGGCAGGGCTTTAGGTCACCACTGTGCTACCATTTGTTTGGGAATAGCAAACCGACCGAACACCACCTTTTCAGAGGGATATCATGAAGAAATGAAAAAACTGATTGAATTCGTTCTGGACCGGGTGCCTTAATTTGCTAAATATTTGTCGAGCGTTAGGTGCAAGTTAATCCCCCTAAGTTCAGATCCTTTGGCGATAATCTCACCATTCCCATCAATTAAGAATGCGCTGGGAATTGAGTATACTCCATAGAGGCTTGAGATTTTACCACCTTCATCTAACCCGTGATATTTCCATACCATTCCATCGGATTTGATGGCGTCTTTCCAAGCGGAAGACTCACGATCCAAGGATACACTAAAAACAGTGAATCCTTTGCCATTCGTAAATTTCTTTTTTCGGTATTTATGGTATGCCTCAACGACATTTGGCATTTCTTTACGACAAGGACCACACCACGAGGCCCAGAAATCCACAAGCACCATTTTACCTTTTAATTTGGATAAGGTAATCTTCTTTCCTTTATGGGACTTCATGACAATATCTGGCGCTAGTCCCTTCGGGCTTACAACAACCCTTTCAGAATTATTTAAACAGAATGCAGCGCAAAAAATGAGTACAATAAAAGCCAGAGGTAGAAATCGTTGTAAGGTTTTCATTATCCTATTCTTCGAATATCAGCACCAATATTATTCAAGCGGATTTCGATATCTTGATATCCTCGGTCAATTTGATCGATGTTATGAATAACGCTTTTCCCTTTAGCAGAAAGCGCTGCAATTAACAAAGAAACACCCGCACGAATATCGGGTGAGGTCATTGAAATTCCTTTCAATTGATGTTCTCTATTTAATCCAATCACCGTTGCTCTATGTGGGTCGCATAGGATGATCTGAGCACCCATATCTATCAATTTATCGACAAAGAACAACCTTGACTCAAACATTTTTTGATGAATCAACACTGAACCTTTTGCTTGCGTTGCGACCACCAAAATAATGGAAAGTAAATCGGGGGTAAATCCAGGCCAAGGCGCGTCATAAATGGTTAAGATGGAGCCATCGATAAAGGTATCTATCGCATAATGATCTTGTGCAGGAATGTAAATATCATCACCTCTACGCTCTAACTTTATACCCAACCTTCTAAATACGTTAGGTATTATCCCTAGGTTTTCCCAACTCACATCCTTAATCGTGATTTCAGATTGTGTCATAGCTGCCAAGCCAATGAAACTACCAATTTCGATCATGTCAGGTAGAATCCGATGAAAACAACCTTTTAACTCCTTAACTCCTTCAATGTGCAATAAATTCGAACCGATTCCTTCAATCTTAGCACCCATCGAATTAAGCATCTTGCACAACTGCTGTATATACGGTTCGCACGCTGCATTATAAAAAGTGGTTTTCCCTTCGGCCAAAACAGATGCCATAAGAATATTAGCAGTTCCAGTAACTGAGGCTTCATCCAAGTGAATGTAGGTGCCTTTTAATTTCTTCGCTTCTATGGAATAAAAATGCTCCCCGGCATCGTAATTAAATTTAGCGCCCAGGATTGTAAATCCTTCGAAATGGGTATCCAATCTTCTGCGTCCAATCTTATCGCCGCCTGGTTTAGGAATGAACCCTTTACCAAATCTCGCTAATAGTGGGCCAACTATCATAATTGAACCACGTAATGCAGAAGCGCGTTTTTTGAAATCCTCTGTTTCTAGATAGGCTAAGTCAATGTCTTTTGCCTGAAAAATGTAAGTTCCTTTTTCGACTTTCTCCACTTTGACTCCCATGGTTTGCAACAGGCTAATCAATTTGTTCACATCAATAATATCAGGAACATTAGAGATAGTTACTTTTTCTGATGTCAAGAGTGGAGCGCAAAGCACTTGAAGTGCCTCATTTTTCGCTCCCTGTGGATGTAATTCTCCTTTTAGAGGTTTACCGCCATGAATTTCAAAAGATGCCATTACTTTTTAAAATTTTTTTTCTTTTGTTTTTGCTTAAAATTCTTTCCGAACTTTTTATTGTTATTGTTACCCATCCCCATTGAACGCAGAATGACATTGGTATTCATAAGCTCGTCTGGATTCTCTAATACTAAATCACCTTTTGATAATTCTTTCAATTGATCGGCAATTACATGGTTTTCTACCGTATCATTGTTGTGAGAAAGGAATTGCTTTTTCATGAAATTCGCCATAGTATTTTTCAAATATTCCCGCTCATCCTCTTTGGTAACTCCTTTGGAGGATTCAAGAATTTCTTGAGTATACTTGCCATAATGACCATATCGAATCTTACTTTCCGGATAAGCCATCAATTTAGGCTTTTCTTGAAGGGATTCTGCTTTTGGAATTTCATACGGAGAATCAACATCTAAATTGAAATCAGACATTACAAACAGATGTGTCCATAACTTGTGGCGAAAATCATCTACGTCACGGAGGTGAGGATTTAATTGGCCCATCACTTCTATGATGGCTTGAGCCGCCCTGTTGCGTTCTTTTCTGTCCGAAATTTCCATCGCATGCGCAATCATATTCTGCACATTCCGACCATACTCCGGTAAAATTAATTTCCCGCGTGTTGTATTATATTCCATTACGATTCTATTTTGGCACCGAGTGCATTCATGTAAATATCGCGTGCTTCATCGATAAAACCAAATGCCTGTAAATCTATATGAATTTTACCTTTGGTAACGTGTCCCAAAAGAATAATATTCGTGTCGCAGGATTTTTTGAATTCACTAAACGCATCGCGTTTATCCTCGGGTAACGTAACTACTACTCTTCCTTGACCTTCACCAAATAAAAAGGCATCCGAGCGAATATCCATGTCGGTTTCAATATCAAATCCAAGACCTCTTGGTAACCCCATTTCTACTAAGGTAACAAACAGTCCTCCATCGGATACATCATGCGCTGCGTTTATTAAATTTTGTTCTATCAGTTTTTGGATGGTTTGCTGCATGTTAAATTCTTCCTCCAAATCAAAACTTGGAACCGGTGAAAGCTTAACTCCATGAATAGAGGCTAGGTACTCAGACGAACCCATGTCATCTGAATAATTTCCAACCAGATAAATTAAGTCTCCCTTTTCTTTAAAATCCAAGGTCATTTTTTTATCCTTATCCTCCAAAATACCAATCATCCCAATGGTGGGCGTTGGAAATACAGGCACTTCTTTTCCAGCAATAACCGATTGATTGTAAAACGAAACATTCCCTCCGGTAACAGGGGTAGAAAATTTTATACATGCTGCACTCATTCCTTTGATTGCGCCCACAAATTGCCAATAACTTTCTGGATTATATGGATTCCCGAAATTCAAGCAATTCGTAACCGCAGAAGGGATACCGCCGGATACCGTAATATTTCGTGCCGCTTCAGAAACAGCGATCATAGTACCAATTTCCGGATCCGAATTCACGTAGCGTGAGTTACAATCTACCGTCATTGCCAGTGCTTTTTTAGTTCCTTTAATAGAAACAACTCCAGCATCTGAGGGTGCATTGGTGGACATATTAACGGTACCTACCATGGAGTCGTATTGCTCATAAACCCATCGTTTTGAGGCAATGTTAGGCAAGCCCAACATTTGATATGCCACGGCTTTAAGATCTGAAGGAACCTTGATCGATTCTGGATTAAATTTCTTTGCTTCCGCATAATATGCAGGCTCAGCGTACTCACGCTTATTTTGCGGCGCTCCACCTCCAAGAACTAAGGATTCAGCAGGAACATCTCCCACCAACTCACCGTGCATGTAATATCGGATTCTACCCGTATCCGTGACATGACCAATTTCTTCAGCATGTAAATCCCATTTATCAAAAATTGATTTTACAACATGTTCTTTCCCTTTATGAACCACCACTAACATTCGTTCTTGGGATTCAGAAAGCAATATTTCATAAGGAAGCATGTTTTCTTGTCGGGTAGGGACTTTATCCAAGTAGATTTCCATACCTACACCGCCGGCCGCAGACATTTCTGTGGTAGAACAAGTAATCCCGGCAGCGCCCATGTCTTGCATACCAACGATTGCATCCGTTTGAGACAATTCCATGGTTGCTTCAAGAAGTAACTTTTCCATAAAGGGGTCTCCCACTTGAACAGAAGGTAAATCATTCGCAGAATCTTCTGTAATGTCTTTAGAAGCAAAGGCCGCTCCAGCAATTCCATCTTTCCCTGTAGCCGAACCCACAATAAATACCGGATTACCTGGACCTTTGGCTGTGGCAGAAATAATCCGCTTAGTATCAATAATACCTGCAGAGAATGCATTCACCAAGGGATTGGTATTATACGAATCATCAAAAAACACTTCACCTCCCACAATTGGAATACCGAAGGCGTTTCCATAGTCGCCAATTCCTTTAACCACACCTTTTACCAACCATTTGGTTCGGGGCAAGTCTAAATTCCCAAAACGCAATGAGTTTAATTGGGCTATTGGTCGTGCACCCATGGTGAAAATATCTCGATTGATTCCCCCTACTCCTGTTGCTGCGCCTTGGTAGGGTTCTAAGGCACTTGGATGGTTATGGGATTCAATTTTAAAAACGCATCCTAGACCATCGCCTATATCGACCAATCCGGCATTTTCTTCTCCGGCTTTAACCAGCATGTGCGGACCATCTTTAGGCAGTGTTTTTAACCAAAGAATTGAATTTTTGTATGAACAATGCTCCGACCACATGACGGAGTAAATGGCGGTTTCAGTAAAGTTGGGGGTTCTTCCGAGAATTCCTTTAATTTGATCAAATTCTTCAGCTAATAAACCTAATTCCTTTGCTTGTGAAAGCGTAGCTTCTTTTTGTAGGGTATTTTCCATGATAAATTTCAAGTACAAAAGTACGTATTATCTTTAAGTACAAACCCCTTGAAACAAAGAATCGACCCCAACTTTATTAACAAAAAAAATCCGCCTAAACCGGATTTAATCGTGTTGAATTCTGAGTTTTTAATGCCCGCAATGAACAACATAGGTTCCGGTTGAATCCGTGAAGCCATTCGCTTCCAGGGCCTCCATTTCATCCCCACATTTTTCTCCCAGCTCAATCTCGGCTCCCGCCTTGTCGTAATGGCAATCAGCGCAGGTATTTTTTTTACAAGAGGCAAATGAAAGCGCTGTTAGGCATAGCGCAGCAACATACATCATCTTAGTTTTCATATGATTTGGTTTTAAAGTTACTATTGAAATTATATCCAACACCTAGAAAGAAATTTCTACCAGGAAAGGGCATTTGAATGTTTTTCAAGCGGGACAAATGATCGATGTATGTGGCATTAAGCAAATTTCTCCCACCCCCTTTAATTGTAAATTGATCTACTTTACCAAAAGCAAAAACCAATGAAAAATCAAGCACATGATATCCCTTGGATGCAGTTTCGAGGTAGGCCACCTTATTTTGAGGCCCCATTATGGTAGATTGCAGATTCACCTCCTTTAATCGAATCAAATTATTTGATTCAAATTCGTACCTGAGGACGTTTTGCATCCGAGGCTGAGGGATCATAGAGACTGAGCTATCACCGAGGGAACTGACATGAAGGTAGGACAAGGATACCTCCCAATGTAAGCCATGCGCAAAATGGGGATGGACATGATAAGACACATCAATACCGGAAAAAAGCACTTCGTTATTTTGAACATATCGGTAACCAGGAATTCCATCGAACAGCATTCCCATGGGCTCCAAATAGATGTAATCCCGTATATAATTCACGAACGGATTTAACACCAAGGCGCCATGCGCTTGATTCCGCTCTAAGGTAACATCTAATTGGCTAGCCTTTTCGGGAACCAACGCAGCATCACCCACCTCATATCGAAGCGCACCGTGATGATACCCATTTGAAAACAACTCCGTTAAATGTGGCGCCCGAAATCCTGTGGATAAAGACGTACGCCAAACTAACTTATCCGAACTGCGCACCGCTCCTATACTTCCGTTTAAGCCATTAAAACTAAGATTGGTTTGTTGAAGTAAATCAACCCCAAATATAGTTCTACGGTCATACCGAATCCCCGCTTGAACATTCCAATTTTTACGCTCGTAATTTACATTAACATATCCGCCCCAATCAACAGATTTCGCATCAGGAATCAAGGTATCCGAAGCATTAATCGCATTGGTATTGTCTTGGGTCATCGCCTGCAACCCTGCGGTTAATTTGGTCCTTGGATTCCATTTCATTTGCCACCTCACCTGGGCCAAGTGATTTAATAAAGACATACTTAAGGAGGGAATTGTTACTTTCTCGTCAAATTCAATTAATCGATTTAGCGTTGCCCCGTACATGAATGACACATCGGATTTATCCCGGTAAAAATTGGCAGTAGCTTGAATGAGATGATTCTGAAAAAATTGTGCTGGCAACTCATAAGTTCTAGCTCGCTCCTCCACTTGAAACGTCATAGGCGTAGCCAAAGAATCATGCGTATGACCTGGGATACCCGCTACAGAATGACTGGCAGTATATCGTAAGGAATATAAACTCCGTTTTCCGGTGTACGACATATTCAACTTAGCCCCAAGGTCATGGAATCTTGAATTTTTTGCAAACTTACCTGATGGCAACTGAAAATCGGCATGATTTGAATACGTGGAAGCAACAAACCATCGGAATTTACGGTAGGATTCCTTGTAAATGAATTGAGCCCTGCCACCCAAGGTATTGGAGAATCCTTCTGATTGAAATTCTAACGAACGTACATTAGAAGGTGCAAATGGGGCATCTACCAAATAGACCACTCCACCCAAGGCATCTGCACCATATAATAAACTGGAGGGTCCCTTAATAACTTCAACGGCAGAAACGCCCAGGCTTGTAATGCCAATTCCATGGTCACCACCCCATTGCTGCCCCTCTAGTCTTAACCCATTCAACAAGGTCACAACGCGCATGCCCTGCATCCCGCGAATCACAGGTTTGGAAATCCCATTTCCTAAAGCCGCATTATAAACCCCTGGGATTTTAGCCAAGGCCTCACCTAAGGTTAAATTTGAAATCACACCAAGGGATGACATTTTCTGAGATTCAATGTGAAAGGGGTTTTTATTCGATTGAATGAGCGCACCAGAAGATACGGTAACTTCATGCATGTCTAAATGCACTGGCAAAAGGTAAATTTTCACTAGGTCTTGTCCCTCACAAAGCGTGAAAAAAGAACTTCGATATCCCAACATCATCACCTTGATGTCAAGACATCCTTTTGTATTTATCGCGTAAATACTTTTTCCTTCGGTATTTGTCAGTACCGTTTGATCATATTCAACACAGTAGACCGTTGCATCGCGAAGTGGTTCGTTACGTATCGAATCAAAAACTTGCACAGTGAACTGCTGCGCCAATGACGCATTAAAAGCGAGCATCAGAACGATAAAAAGAAAGGCAAATTTCATGATTAAAATATCTATTGCAACATTGTTGCGTTTTGCAAATATAAATATTAATTGCAATTTTGTTGCACTAAGTAAAGAAAATGTCCAACCCTAGAAATACAAAAGCAAAACAAGCGGTCTTAAATGAAATCGCTAATTCATCGTTTGCTCTAAGTCAACCAGAGCTCTTTGAACGGGTAAAAGGCACCTGCGATCGAGTAACGGTATATCGAGTATTGGACCGACTTGTATCAGAAAATAAAATCCATAAAATTGTAAACATTGATGGGACGATAAATTACGCCCTGTGCACGAGGTGCGACGAATCACACACACACACTCATGACCATTTACATTTTAGCTGTATTGCCTGTAAAAAAATCGAATGCCTTGAAGAACAGCTGATTCATGTTAAGTTGCCAAACACCTACCAAATAAAAGAGTTATTCCTTACCATATCCGGGATTTGCCCCAGTTGTCAACCCGTGTAGAAAACGCTATTTTTACGTAATGATTTATAGAGTAATCCTACTTGCTTTTTTGTTTTTTTCATGCAATCGCCATGTTGAACTGAGCGACCGATTTATGAATGAGTGTGATTGTTTTGTTTATGAAGATGACATAATAAAGCAACACAAAAAGGGGTACACCATAGAGCGCATTAACCTGCAAGCAGCAAGTTCATGTGTTCGTAAGCAACTTAAAAATAAGTGTATTATTTATTTTACAGACTCGATTGGTCCTAATCAGCTCGTTATTGAATCAAAAAACCCAGACAAGCTCATTCGTCAAGCCAAGCAATTGTGTTTACATTATGGGCATTCCCCATACCGCCTAACCCATGTTTATGAAATTCGCAACAACGAATTAAAACTAATTGTAGGAAAACAATACCACAATAATCAAGACACTGTTTTTAACGGGTCCTACATGCCGTTTAAGGAAGTAATTTTGAAAAAGGAAAAAACAGAATGGATTGAAGGATCAATAGAAATAAATCCCTCATGGCCTTGGAAAACCCCAAGTAATGTCCATGGAAGTAATTAGAAAAAAAATATTTATTGCTGGCGGTGGTATTGCTGGACTTACCCTATCCCTTTTTCTTGACCCACAGCGCTATGAAGTGGTAATCTTTGAAAAGAAAAGTATATCCGATGAAATAGGTGCTGCAATCAGCGTGTTTCCGAATGCTCTTTCGGTACTAAATGAAGCAGGAATATTACATGAAATTTTGCAAAACGCAGGAGAAATCAAACATTCAACGCTTCGGACATGGGATGGAAAAACTATAATTCAATCCAATTTCAACAGTGAGTTTCCAATAATTTGCATGCATCGAAAAGCGTTACACCAGGTACTTACAATGCACAGCAAAGCAACCATTGCCTGTGATAAAGAAGTTGTAGACTTTGAAAATAATATTTCTGATGTTGCGGTGCATTTTTCAGATGGCAGTTCCGTTAGTTGTGACTTATTGGTCGGGGCTGATGGGCTTGATTCTAATATTCGTGCCAAAATAATGAAAGATGGTAATCCAATATACCGAGGATCTAATGTATGGCGAGGGGTTGTAAAGTCCAACTTTGATTTAGGGTATGCGAGCGAAACATGGGGAATAAAGAAACGCTTTGGAATTGTACCGATTAAAGAAGGTTATTACGGTTGGTGGGCAACCATCATGGAACCTCAAAACACCCCAGACGAACCGTCAACTCGCGAAAAATTAATGCGTGCATTCAGCGATTGGCATCACCCCATACCTGATTTCATTGAACAAACCGAAACCATTATGAAACATTCCATAGTGGATCGAACCTTAACACCTGGGTGGAGCCAAGGGAGAGTGGTATTATTGGGTGATGCAGCACATCCAACTACACCCAATTTGGGGCAAGGAGGATGTCTAGCAATGGAAGGTGCCTTTGTCCTGTCAAAGTGTTTAGAAAAATATGAGCTTAGTAAACAAGCCTTGGAAAGGTATGAAACGCTTCACTTCCCACGAGCGAAAGAGATTATTGATGGATCACTACGTTTTGGCAAACTGGCCGACTTATCAAATCCGTTACTCGTGTTTGCCAGAAACATCGCCTTCAAGCTGACACCACCGAAACTTTCTCAACGAATGTTTGGGAAATATTTTAACTATCGAGCTTCAAAACTTGAAATTTAAGGATGCAATTACAACCAAGAATTCTTTCGCTGTCTATTATTTTAAGCTCCCTGTTTCCCTATTTGAGTTGGGGAAAGGGCTCCAATAGTGCCTTTCTATTTGAAATCGAATGGCAAATTTTCTCACACCTCAACACAGACGTTGCGGCATTATCACATCCTATGGTATTCGTACCAATCATAGGTCAACTGGTAATTTTGATTTTCGGAGTCATCTATCCTAAAATCCCCATGATGTACCTGGGTATATTGACTTTATTTATCTTGATTGGCACGAATACCATAGGATGTAATAATGCCGCAACGTCTGTGTTGAGGTGTGAGAAAATTTGCCATTCGATTTCAAATAGAAAGGCACTACTAGACCCCTTTCCC
>JBJTWL010000013.1:0-27276 GCA_046081745.1 Flavobacteriales bacterium
TTAAATGAGCTGAATTAATCCAGTTTAATCTTATTAAAGAAGAATACGGTCCGCTTGCGCTCTACATCTTTGTCCTTACGGTTAATAATACGTTGTATCCCATAAGACAAGAAGTAGTTGTCATACCAATGGATGATTTCAGCATAGCTTAAGCGCGTTTTATCGTTTTCGGAGCTCGTTTCAATCTGATCAGATTGTTTATCGCTTAGTACATTCCCGTCAAAATCAAATAATTTACTTGTAATACGGTTGCCATTGGCATACACGAGTTTAATGTTGTTTTGTTGTTGATCCGCTATGTGTATAAATCGACGAACAGTCATGGGTTTCTGTGCCAACCACATGGGAAAGGTTTGGTCCCAAATGAGATTGCCGTTTTTGTCGAATTTAGCAATAAATGCATGCGTGTATTGATACCCATCAAATACCTGTACATACGTGGTTGTAGTAACGGCTCTCCCATTCACGTAAGAAGTTGATGTTCTAGACTCTGTTCGATATGTGGCATAATAGGCCTCTCCAATGTAAATAAAGTCCTCGTTCACTTTAATCGGACTATGCGCAGCAATGTTGTAGGAAATATTCAATTCTTGTCCATTATTGGCTTTGCGCTGTTTCTTCTTTTCAATTTTGCGCTGTTGATTCGCAGGCAAATAACTTAGGAAATTTTTGAGTTCTGTGAAATTGTAAAACTTTAGTGGCTCGAGTTGACCTTTTGCTAATCTCGATATGAAAAACCCATTAGAACCACTAGAGTTCGGTACTGAATACGTACCAGAAAGTATATATTCATTATTACCAATATCATAGGCTCTTGCATTCCGCAGGTTATTATCGGTTCCTATGCTTACATCTGTACTTGCCTCAACTTGACCAGTTTGATCTAATCGTACTATATATAATTCTGTTCGTTTTTTACTCAAATATGCATTAATGCTGAGCAAGATGTTCTTACTCTCCGGCATGGTTTCCATGTTTGAAAGATTTAATTTTTTAGGTTTAAAACCATCCAATGCTATGGGAGTGACTTGTTTAGTTCCAGTATTCATATCTATAGAAATGATAGCAATGCTGTAGTTTTTATTGATAATTGCCATAACAGCCCGGTCGTCCATGCAGGCCGTATATTTAATATAACTGCGGTTCGGTAATTCACCCGATACTTCTTTAAACGTTTCACTCACGAAATCATATTTAACCACTCGGTATTCTGTACGGCGTGTTTTGAAAAAGAAGTAGACATAATTTCCAGTTTGAAAAATTTCATCTACATAGAATTTGTTCTCAATAGTGTAGTTCACTTCATGGGTCGATACTAAGTCTGTATTGTATTTTTCAAATCTGTATGTACTAACTTGGTTCTCGTCTTTATCTTGCTTAGAAAAGATGAGCATTCCAAGCGCATTAAATTCAAATACACGTTCATTACTGAATCCATCTTTTAATTCAAATTCAACGCGTTTTTCGGTTACTGCATTTTGTGCAAAAATCGCAGTACTAAGGGCAAAGAAAATAGATAGGACAAACTGTTTCATAGGGTTGGTTTTTTGATAAAAAAAAAACCCTGACGTAATTGTCAGGGTTTCAAAAATGGGTAATGCTTATTCAGCGACTACTGAGAAACTAATGGTTTGTTTTACACCTTTATACAGGTTCGCTTCTGCTTCATATGTACCAACTTCGCGAATCGGTTCATCTTTAATTTTTAAAGACTTACGGTCGATATCGTGTCCTGCTGCTTTCAACGCATCTACTAATTGGATGGTATTGATTGAACCGTAAATTTTACCGTTCTCTCCCGCTTTCGTAGCAATGGTAACACGTACTTCAGCTAATTTCGCAGCTAATTCCTGCGCCTCAGCCAACATTTTAGATTCTTTGTGCGATTTTTGACGCATAATCTCTGCATGCGCTTTTTTCGCACTTGCTGTAGCCAGGATGGCATATCCTTGAGGAATTAGAAAATTTCTTCCGTATCCAGGCTTTACAGTTACTACCTCATTGGTGTAACCTAATTTATCAACGTTCTTTAATAGAATAACTTCCATGATTCAAAATTTTTATCGATTATTTCAACATATCTCCTACATAAGGCATAAGCGCTAAGTGACGAGCACGTTTGATAGCCTTGTTGACACGACCTTGGAACTTCGCAGAAGTACCGGTAATACGACGAGGAAGAATTTTTCCTTGCTCGTTTACTAACTTCAGCAAATAGTTTGCGTCCTTGTAATCGATGAACTTAATGCCTGATTTTTTGAATCGACAGTATTTATCCTTCTTAATATCTATATTAATCGGGGTTAGGTATCTAATATCGTTTGACATCTCCGAAATTTTTTGAGGTTAATAATTAATTTGCTGATGCTTTAGCTCTTCGCTTTTCAGCGTAAGATACGTGGTCAGCATCCATGCGAACGGTTAAAAACCGAAGCACGCGCTCATCACGTTTCATCATTAATTCGTAATCTGCAATTACAGATCCAGCGGCTTCAAATTGAATCAAGAAATAAAATCCGGTGGATTTTTTCTGGATTGGATAAGCCATTTTGAGCAGACCCCAGTTTTCCGAATGCGTAATCTTGGCACCCATGCCTTTGATGTCGCCTTCGAATTTCTGCACTGCTTCCTTTGCCTGATCCTCAGACAAAACGGGAGTTAAAATGAAAACAGTTTCGTAAGAATTCATAAGGTTCTTATTTAGTTAATAAAAATTTAAGGGTGCAAAGATAGCATTATTTTTCTCTTCCCCCAAAGTATTTATCTTGTTTTCAATTGTGTTCTTGGGTTTCAATCCTTTTTGAGTAACTTTCGACCTCAATTGGTTGGTTTATGGGGTATTTTAGTCCAGATTATCTTGATTTCTTTATCGAACTCGCTGCAAATAACCATAAAGATTGGTTTGATCTGAACCGAAAGCGCTATGAAGCTTCCGTAAAGAAGCCGTTTGTTCAGTTTACCCAAACCTTGATTGATCGAATTGCTGTGGATAATCCCTCTTTTCAGCACCTACTCGCTAAGGATTGTATCTTTCGGATTAACCGTGACATTCGCTTCTCTGCCGATAAAACACCCTATAAACTCATGTGCTCCGCGGTGGTTTCCCCCGAGGGTAAAAAAAGTACGGCCATCAACGGGATATATTTCGAGTTAACGCCCGAACATGTGCGTGTTTATGGTGGGGTATATGAAATCGATAAAGAAAATCTGCTGGACCTTCGCGAAGGAATTGCCGCGAATATTGACGCGTTTAAGCGTTTAGTTTCTGAGCCTTCATTTAGTTCCTTTTATGGGGTAATCCACGGCGAAAAGAATAAAATGCTCCCTACCCATTTGAAAACCGCTGCAGCGCAGGAACCACTAATTTTCAATAGGCAATTTTATTTTTATGCGACCTTTCCCGCGGAGTTAATGCTTCAGGATGAACTCTTGGACACCTTAATCAAAGCCTATGAAATCGGTAGGCCTATTGAATCGTTTTTTAATCAATTTATACATAGATCATAACCATGCGTGTTTTCTTTTTCACTTCCCTTTTCTTGATCACAAATTCATTGAGTGCTCAACAAAAAACATTAACCGTTACCGAATCCGTACTTAAACAGCGATCCTTAAGTCCACAACGTACCGTTGGGTTTTCATGGGTGAAAAACAAATCGGCATATACCTTACTATCTGCTGATTATAAAGCCCTTGAGGAATATTCATTTGCTCAAGATTCCGTACGAATCCTATGTACCGTGGATGAGCTGAATAAATTACTTCCTGAGGGTGAAAAACTTCAAACCTTAGCCTCGTATGAGTGGCAAAGTGCAGAGGAGCTTTTATTCAATACTGGGGTGTTAATCTTTACATACAACCTCACTTCAAAAACCTTGAATATTATATACCGTGGACTGGAAGATGCTAATAATGTAACGTATCATTCAGGGTCAAAGAAGTGCGCTTTTACCATGGATAACAATGTGTATGTATATCTAAAGTCAAATGCTTCATTTTATGTGCCCGTTACGAAAAACACGAACAAGAACATCGTTTCAGGACAATCTATTGCGCGCAACGAGTTTGGAATCAATAACGGTTTATTTTGGTCTGAAAATGGGAATTATCTGGCGTTCTATCAAAAAGATGAAAGTGAGGTTGCGGATTATCCCTTATTAAATATCAATACGACACCTGGATCATTGGAGCTCATTAAATATCCTATGGCAGGACAAAAATCAGAGAAACCACGCGTCGGCATTTTCAACTGTAAATCCAAGAAAACAATCTTCATAAAGCCAAGTGGAAATGCTGACGATTACTTGACCAATTTTGCCTTCACCCCGGATGAAAAGTTTTGCATTATTGCGGAGGTGAATCGCGGACAAAACGAACTTTGGCTCAATGTATTCGATGTGAAAACGGGTAAGAAAATAAAAACCCTTTGGCATGAGAAAAATCAGAAATGGGTAGAACCGGAACATCCAGCATATTTTATTGGACAAGGAAATGATTTTATTTGGATGTCGGAAAAGGACGGATTCATGAATCTTTATTTGGTCAGTTTTAATCAAGTGACTAAGGAATTTGTGTTCGAAGGTAACCCAATGGAAGTGTTGCAAGAGGGAATTAAACAAATTACGAAGCATAGATTTGTCGTTAAAGACATCCTAGAAGTAGACGCCAAAAACAAATTAATATATTATGCTGCCACTGGAGAGAATCCGTGTAATACCATGATTTATGCAACAGATTTAAATGGGAATTCAAAGGAGATTTCAAAGGTTGAAGGGGTGCATCGTTTTGATTTATCGGATGATGGATTTTATTACTACGACGCGTATACCAGTATTACGATGCCCAACCATGAAATGATATATACTACCAACGGTAAGATGGCTAAACTGATAAAAGAATCCATCAATCCAATGAATGAATATGCGCTCGGTAAGGCCGATATAGGTTCTATTAAAGGAAAAGACGGTTCAGATTTATATTATCGAATGGTGAAGCCTTCGAATTTTGATACCATCACGAAGTATCCTGTGTTGGTATATGTGTACGGTGGACCCCATGCACAAATGGTAACAAACAGCTTTAATGGTGGTGCTAATCTTTGGATGAATTGGTTGGCAGAGCAGGGTTATATTGTATTTACACTGGATAATCGAGGTTCTGCGGAACGTGGATTTGCATTTGAATCTCAAATTCACCGCCAGTTGGGAACCGTGGAAATGGAAGATCAATTGTCTGGGGTAGAATTTTTAAAATCATTACCTTTTGTTGACTCGAAGCGTTTGGCGGTACATGGGTGGTCCTTTGGTGGTTTCATGACCACCTCGTTAATGTTACGGCATCCAGAAGTCTTCAATGTGGGAGTTGCTGGAGGACCAGTCACCGATTGGAAGTTTTATGAGGTGATGTATGGTGAACGATACATGGACCGTCCTGAAGAAAACAAGGACGGATATGCCTTAAATGCATTAACTAACCATACAAAAAATTTAACAGGAAAGCTGCTATTAATTCATGGCACGGTGGATGATGTCGTTGTAATGCAACATAATTATTCCTTGATCAAGAAATTTGTGGAGGATGGAAAGCAAATGGATTTCTTTCCATATCCCATGCACAAACATAATGTTACGGGGAAAGACAGGGCTCACCTCATGGAAAAAGTGTTAACCTATGTAATTGAAAATAATAAATGATCACAACAGAGATAAGGATTAACGCACCATTATCAAAGGTTTGGGAGGCTTGGATGAATCCACTACATATGGTGAATTGGTATTATACTTCACCCGATGAGGGAACTCATATTATTTGGGAATTCGAACCCGAAAATCAAAATCCGGTTGAATTACAACAACAAGGTTGGCAATCGATATTAAATAATTTTAAAACGTACCTTGAGTAAACCTTGGTTTTCTAAACTATTCGGTAACATATTCTTTTGGATTGCCCTGTTTTTGTTGGTACATCTTATCGGAATATGGAACCCTCCGATTGAAGCTGCTCATAGTTGGCGTCAAGCTACTGGTCTTATGGTGGCACGGAATTACTTTGAAGGAAACACTTCTTTCTGGTATCCAATGGTAGATGAAACCAGCGGTGGAACAGGTATTATTGGAATGGAATTTCCATTATTGTGTTACATCCATGGAAAACTAGGCCTCATTTTTGGCTTTCATACAGGGATTGGCCGCTTACTCAATGTGCTCATATCAACGGTAGGCTTGACGTACTTTTATGCGCTGGTACGTCGATTTGCATCAGAAAAAACCGCCTTTTATGCGACCATGCTTTTTATGATTTCCTGCTTTTTTATGTATAGCCGAAAAGTGATGCCGGACACAGAGGCCTTGGCCGTTTATTTAATGGGAATCTACTATTTTTTTGAAGGTTTACGCTTTGGTCGATGGCAAGATGTCGTATTATCTTTTGTGTTGCTTAGTTTGGGACTCTTGCTAAAAATTTCTGTTTTACCCTTAATTTCATTTGTGTTATTTGCATATATAGCTTCGTCGAATGAACCGAAAAAACCATGGGTATTCCTTATTCCCTTGCTCAGTACAATCCCTGCCTTAGCTTGGTATTTTATTTGGAATCCCTATCTATCCGATCGTTACGGCTCATGGTACAACTTGGGTGGTAGTTTGCTAAACGGAGGAAAGGCCTTTCTTGAGGCGCCATTACAAGCGGCAGAACAATTCGTTTTTCATCCATTTGTTAGTTATTTGGCGTTTGGTTTGTGCGTATATGGCGCATTTCGATGGTATCAACAAGGAATTTCTTTGGCCTGGAAACTGAGTTTACCCTTGTTTGTAATCCTGTTTTCAGGGTATGCGTTAAAGTCAGGTGTGATTTTTTTGACCCATGAATACTACATCTTACCGGTCGTTCCCATCCTCGCTATCCTCGGGGGAAATGCCTTATCGTCGCTCGGAAAATATGCTTGGATTTTAATGCTTTGTATTTCTATGGAAGCGATTGGCAATCAGGCGTATGATTTTAAGTTCAATACTTCTGAAGCGTATAAACTATCCTTGGCAGACTTAGCGGAAAAATATATTCCCAAACAGGCATTAATTGCAATCAATGGGAATAGTAATCCTCAAGAATTATTTCTTTTAGGTAGAAAAGGATGGAACCTTTCCAACCAAAATTTGCGTCAAAAGGCTACCTTAATTGAATTAGCGAAACAGGGGTGTAAATACGTGGTAATTAACAAACGGGCTTTACCCGATCCTGCAAAATTTGGAATACGGGTATACCATGGTAAGAATTATGAGATAATTCGATTGATTAAGTAATGCTTTTTCATATTCAATTTGTACCTTGCTTAAAACTATTGCTTGTGAAATTTATTCTACCCGTTTTTTTGTGGGTTGCTTCGCTATCGAGCGTTTTAGCACAATCGTATTACATCGGACAACATACGCAAGGAGGTATTGTCTTTCATGTATTCCAGGATAGTATTGGAACACAACATGGTTTGGTAGTTTCCTTATCAAATTTAACGCGAGAAGCGGCTTGGGGAGATAAAGAGCAGGATATTGAAAGTTGTGAAAGCACTTGGGATGGACGTTCAAATACGACAGCCATATTGTTTGCAACTCGAGACACCACTAAAGCTGCTGGAGTTTGCGATGCCTATGTAAGTGAGGGTTTTGATGATTGGTATCTGCCTGCGATTTATGAGCTTCAAGCATTGAATTCGAATTTATACACGGTCGGACGTGCCTTGAGTGAAATCCCATATGCCGACGCCATTGAAATGAATCTGTATTGGTCGTCAACAGAATCCAATGCGGCTTCTGCTTGGTTTTTTAGTTTCTATGATTCCAAGCCAACCAATTATTACGACAAAACGAGTAAAACCTTAGTTCGGGCTGTTCGCTCTTTTTAATGAGTTACTTCGCAGGCATGGAATACATCATGCGAATAACACGCTGTACCCTTCGAGTATATCGAAAACGGCAAGAAGGATAAGTATGGGAAGGGTTGAATGCGTATTTCTACGATAGATCAAGGTAAGAACGAAACCCGCAAAAAAGACATAATTCAATAAATCCAAGGATGGAATTAGCGTTATGATATATATCGCGGAAAGGACCAACGCGGTAAGTTTTTGTTGGGTCTCTTTGAAACCAAGGGTAAGCACGATTAATGGGAACACGCTCAATGTTTCTAAGATTCGGAATAAGGAAAGGGTGATTCCCTCTGTAAATTCATAGTATGTTGCCTCTTCCATGAAAAAAGTGTAGGTGAAGGGATTACCGATGCAGCGTAGGGTAATCAGCGTTAGAATTGGAATATAGGCCTTGAAATCCACCTTATTTTGAACGATACTAATGATTACAACCCCAAGCAATAGGTAGCTAAACAATGGAAAGGGAACGATCCAAAAACCAGTATCAAGGAATAAACTGGTGGCATAAGCTGCGACGATTAAAAACCCAATAAGCGCAATCTTAACCGATTTATCCATTACAGTTTCAGGGCTTCATAGATGTAATCAAAGGTCGATAGAATTTCAGCTTTGCCATCAATCACCGCAACATCGTGTTCAAAATGTGCACTTGGTAAGCCGTCCTCAGTTACAATAGTCCATTGATCTTCTAAGGTTTTTACGCGGAAAGTCCCCATATTAATCATAGGTTCTATGGCAATAGTTAAGCCATTTTGGATTCGTTTGCCACGTCCTTGTCTGCCGTAATTCGGTACCTGAGGTTCTTCGTGAAGTTTAGTCCCTAGACCATGTCCAACCAAATCTCTTACTACGCTGAATCCATTTTTTTCGGCATGTTGCTGAATGGCATAACCGATATCTTCAATGCGGTTTGATGTATTACACGCCTCAATGCCAAGGTAAAGGCACTCTTTGGTTACCCTGCACAAAGTTCGCTTTTCATCCGAAACTTCGCCTACTTCAAAGGTATAGGCATGATCGCCATAATAGCCTTTGTATACCGATCCACAATCCACAGAAACAATGTCACCGGATTGAATAGGACGCTGCGTTGGAAGTCCATGCACTACTTCTTCATTGACAGAAATCAATAAGGTACTGGGGCAGCCATATAAGCCTTTAAACCCCGGGATTGCATGCTGACTTCGAATGAAATCTTCGGCCATTTGATCCAGAAATGCCGGAGTAATTCCGGGTTGCATATGTTTTGCTACTTCACCCAAGGTGCGACTAACAATCAATGCAGCTTCACGCATGATACTAATTTCCTCCGCGGACTTGTACTTAATTGAATCTCCAAAAACTGCCATAACTGCAAAAGTATAAAATCCCCTTCATTTCAACGCATGTTCCAGCCATTCCATGGTATTAATACCATCGGCAAAATCATCGATCCGTGGTTGTTGGGTTGATCCAAATGGAACTTCAGGCGTTCCGGATACGCATTGAATGTAATCGCCGTGTTTTTCGAGGTAGGCATCCGCTTCTGTACGGTGAGCATAGCGGTGATAATGCAGCATGGCCAAGGGTGGATGTAATGCGGTGGATTCAAGCAATAAAACAAAACCATTATCTAACAGGGGCTGATTGCTTAGTAAATGAACTGCTCGGTTGTAATCATAATTGTTGCCGTATTTCTTGTTTTGAATGATGGATTGAAACGGTATTATGGCCTCGAAAAATGCCTCAAACGTATATTCATTGGGTACTATGAGGTGTGTAACATTGCGACAGCCCCTTCCGAAATATTGAAATATATCGGTGCCTAAGGCAAATAATTCTTCCGGTGTTTCCTCTCCGCTTAAAATGGCAATGGAAGTTCGGTTTCCACGAAGCAAATGGGGAATGTTCTTGAAATACGATTGAAAATGGAGTAGGGTGGAGTCGGTCCCTGTGCCAATGACAGCATCAAATCCACTGAGTTTTGGAGGGTTTAGTTGAATTAAATCGGCGTATTTTGGATTGAGTTCGGTCAATGCGCGTACGAGAAGCGGAATTAAGTGCTGATCGTCCGAACTGAGTTTGATTTGAAGTTTAAAACCGCTTAGCAATCCGCAAAGCAGGTCATGGAATCCAACCAACGGTATGTTACCCGCTAAAATTAATCCTAGACTCGGTCGAAAATCATGAAAAGAATATGACCTTGAAAACGCATGCAAAGTTTCTGGGTTTAACCACGTTGAAATCCCAGTTAGTGCTTGTTTTACCGCTTCGGGTTCGTACCAGCCATTTCTACTAATGCCTTGTAAAATCGCAGTATTAAGTGCCTCTGTTAGTTCCTTGGAAAATGGGTTGGTTTGACCTGCTTCGTTGATCCCAAATCGAGACAGCCAGGGTCCCAGTGAAACAAGGTCGGAAATAAGTTGCTGTCGGTTCATCGAACAAATGTAGTGTAAAGTTCGTTTAGGGTATATTGAAATAGTCGGCTTTTGGTAAAGCCTGTGTATATTTGCAACATAAAATAGGAATTGTCATGGCAATAATGATTACGGACGAATGTATTAATTGTGGGGCCTGTGAGCCTGAATGTCCGAATAATGCAATTTATGAAGGGGGCGCAGCATGGAAATATGCCGACGGAACGTCGTTAGCAGGAATGATTACTACCCCTGAAGGAAACACAGTAGATGCGACTTTGGAAAATGTGCCTTTAAGCATGGATGTGTACTACATTTCACACAACAAGTGTACTGAATGTGTTGGTTTTCATGACGAACCTCAATGTGCTGCTGTATGTCCGGTTGATTGTTGTGTTGATGACCCAAATTATCGCGAAACCAATGATCAACTCCTTTCTAAAAAAGCATTTTTGCACTTGTAGGGCATTATCGAAGTTTTTCACCTTATTTTTTGTTTTTCTGGTTGGGAACGGCCTTGCCCAGGGTGCCCTTCGAATTCATTTTGTACAAACTGAAAAAGGTGCAGAGGTGCGGCCTGAACAGTCCATTGAAATTCAGCAAATTGCCCGTTCATATGGTCTTGAAATTCGTATTGATCACTTCAAGCATCCCCGGTTTGGAAACATCCCAGCCATAGATTACCCGGATTCCATTCCGTTTTTTTCTACCGGGATGAGGTCAATTCGGGATGGGTTTTTTAATTCATCACACCGTCGTACCAAACTAGATTACTATGTATTTGTCTCCGCTGAAAACGGTGACGCTATTCATGATGGATTTGCCATTCCAGGAAAGCATATTATGTTTATATCAATGGCGCCATCGTCCTCGTTTACAACGCGCTTTGCTTCCTGTTTTTTAAGGGCTTCATTGGATCAACGGGGGAGAAATAAACAAGCCTTGGATTCGCTATCTGCACAGTTAGGAACCAAAGACACCATGGTAAGGAACCTGGATTCATATTTTCTATTCCATGATGAAACTGAAAACTTAGGTTCAACAAACGGCATGGTTGCCTTTGCTTTTTGGAATGAAGAGAAGGATGGTACTATTGATGGACAGAGGGTTTCACTACCATTTAAGCGGAATGCAGGTAAGATTAATTTGGCTATTGATAATTATTGGCTTCGCCCGTTCTATCGAACGGATGTCAGGTTTATAGCGCCCGTTCATGTTGCGTTGGTGTTGTTGGCCTTTTTCATCATGTTAATCTTCCGAAAGAAGGTTAAGGAGCGCGCTGAAAAAAGTTTGAAACTGCATTCAAAAATTGGATATTTTTTCCTTCGCTTAACCCTATGGGGTGTGTTTTTTGTGATCGGTTATTTGGTGTATTTAACTACAGATCAATTATATAAAAAATGGTTTTTTAATTCTTCTTCGTATTCAAATGTTGGAAACATTGATACAAAACAAATCATACATCACCTCACATCGGGCAATACCGTAGTCAATCAGCCTTCCTCTAATACCTATTGGGAAACTTACGTTAAACGAAACAAAACCTGGGAAATGAAACGCTTAAGGCAAGTGTTGTATTTCGAAGTGAAAAAAAATCAGGGTAAAGTGAGTTCTATGAGATTTTTGTATGATTCTGACCACTTGAAAATCAAGTCGTTCCACGGTAAAGCACAAACCCATTTAATGGTGTATAAGGTGTTGGATGAACAGGGTAATTTTATTAAAGAAGAAGTATATAATTATGCTAAAGTAAACATCACCCATAAGTATTCGGAACCGGATCCTGCTCGTCGCATCCTTGTTTTTGTTAATGGGTATCGACCGGTTGCCAATGGAGGAACTCCTGAACAAGCCATGATGCAAATAGGAAATAATGGGGTTGAATTCCCGAATTCATCGAATGTATTATTTGCAACGGATCGCTTCAATTATTGGAGGCCTTGGGGTAATTTTGATCAGCGGGTGATGGATCGAATTAAACCCAATGAGGTGTATTATGCTGATGGTCACCACTCCGTTGCAAGCGCTAACCATGGTTCTGTTTTAAATTTCGCTAAAACGGCTGCGGAGTACCCTACCGTGTGCAAGGGTAAACATCGATGTAAATTTACTAATACAACCACAGGCACAAGGTTGGAGACCCTGAAAATGCTGCCTTTCAAGGCCAATAAGGAGGGGTTTGATCTTAGAAGGAAGAATGGTAAAATTGCCGGTAGAAATCTATACCAATTACTGAACGAAGTTCCAGGGAATTCAGGAAATGACACCCTGTTTATTGTGGCACACAGCATGGGCTATGCGTATTCGTTAGGAATTATAGAATCCTTGCGGGATAAATGTATTTTCGGTGAGTTCTATATTTTCGCTCCTGAAAATGCCGAAACCGGAAAAATCGTGCAATCAGCGTGGAATTGCGTATATCAATATGGAAGTATTCCAAAAGGGTCGCGTAAGCAAGCGCCTTGTCTGCAAGATGGCGTTGCCCCTCAAACAAAAGTCAAAGGGTTATCTGCTCAAAATCGGTTGACATTCCCAAAATCGCATTATAAGAAAATGGGATTCACTGGAAGTCATTTTATTGGATTTTATGATTGGGTGTTCGATATTCCCCAGGGAGAGAAAGGGGCAATTAACCAACATTAGGAGAATTACTTAAAATCGGGTAACCTGACTTAATTTTATTTCTACCAAGGTTGAACCAATTCCTCGAACTGAGTAATTCCCATCATGATAATTGATGCCAGGATTGCCATCGAGTAACTTTCGTACCGCTGTTTTTAGTACTCCTTCACCCACACCGTGAATGATTAATGCCTTGGATTGACGCTTCTCAATACACTGATTTAAGAACTTACGGCAATGATTAAGTTTAATTTCAAGAAGTTCATTCGAGGGGGTGTTGTCTAATCCCAGCGCGGAGGCATGTAAATCTAAGGTTGGTATTTGTAGTTCGTGTTTCTTTTTTGAAGTCGTGCTTATCGTTGTAGGTTCCTTGTTAACTACCTTGCCATGGATAGGCATCCGTTTAATAAGCGATGTTATGTTGACTTGATATTCAAAACCATGTTCGTCTTGAACAATGGCATAAGGATGGTCCAATCGCACAATGGAATAATATCCAACCTCTCGCAGTAAGGAAACTGATTCTCCAATGTTAAAAGTCGTCACTATAATACCGTTAGGTTGGCGAATTTAAGCAGTACGGTTTTAGATCCGTGATGAGGGAAGAAGATGACTGCCTTTTTATCGCCACCACTTCCTTCGAGCTGCGTTACGCGTCCTTTCCCAAATCGTGAATGCTCCACGTGAGTACCAACCATGATGTGGTTGAATTCATTCGAGTTCGAGGTAGATGAACTTTTTACTTCAGAAATAGATTTTAAGGATTTTGGCATGCTCGGGGTGTTCAACTTGGCATTCAAGCCTCCCGTGAAACTGCGTTCGAAACCACCTCCCATCAAGGAACGTCCTTGTTGGCTTCGAGTAGGGGTTTCAAAATGCACAAATTGAGGGTCAATTTCATCTATAAAACGACTTTGCTCACATTTAATTGATTGGTTCCATAAAAACCTAGAGCCGGCGTACGATAAAGTGCAGGATTCCATAGCGCGGGTGATGGCGACATAAAAGAGCCGTCTTTCCTCCTCTAAATCGCTTCTTGAACTAATGGACATTTGTGAAGGGAATAAATTCTCCTCCATTCCAACAATAAACACATGCGGATATTCCAATCCTTTACTGGAGTGGATGGTCATGAGGGATACGTGGTTTTTATCTTCTGTTTTTTCTTGGTCGGCATCTGTGAGTAAGGAAACATCCATTAAAAACTCCGCTAGTGTTTTTGGTTCATCTTCATCACCACCTTTCGTGAATTCATTAATACCTGCTAATAATTCTTCGATGTTCTGGATGCGCTCAACCTCTTCAGGACCTTTTTCTTTATCAGCATTTAGTTCTTGAAAGATCCCGCTTGATTTAATGATTCGCTCCGCAAGGGTATAGGCATCCGATTTATTCAGTTCTGCTTGAAAACTCTTGATCATGGTCATGAAATCAGAAATTTTCTGTTTGGTTGCGCCACTTAAATCTGCTGAATAGGATTGAAAATCATCCATTACTTCCCACATGCTTACGCCATAACGGCCAGCTTCAATAATAATGTTCTCTACACTGGTTTTACCTATTCCGCGTTTTGGATAGTTGATAACCCGTTTCATGGCCTCTTCATCATGTGGATTGGCGGTTAGTCTGAAATAAGAGAGCACGTCTTTTATTTCTTTGCGCTGATAGAAGGATAAGCCACCATAAATCTTATACGGGATACTCAGTTTACGCAAAGCCTCTTCAAAGGAACGTGATTGTTTATTGGTTCGATATAAAATGGCAAAATCGTTATAAGTTTCAACCACCGATTGTTTCAAGTCAAATATCTTGTTGGCTATAACACGACCTTCTTCGTTGTCGGTTAAGGTACGGACTACGGATATTGGTTTTCCGACACCGTTTTCCGTCCAAACGTTCTTTTTAATTTGATCTTGATTTCTTTTGATGACACTGTTTGCAGCATCCACAATGTTTTGGGTGCTTCGGTAATTTTGCTCCAGTTTAAAGAGGGTGAAATCAGGGTAATCTTTGCGAAAATTCAGGATGTTTTCAATGTTTGCCCCTCGGAAAGAGTAAATGCTTTGTGCATCATCCCCAACTACACAAATGTTCTCATAGGCTGCTGCTAATTTCTTAACAATCAGGTACTGTGCAAAATTGGTGTCTTGATACTCATCCACCAAAATGTACTTAAATTTCTGCTGATAATAATGCAAGACATCAGGGTGATCCGTTAATAAGATATTGGTAAAGTACAATAAATCGTCAAAATCCATTGCCCCTGCTTTTTGGCAACGGTTGGCATACTGTGTGTAAATTCGCCCAATTTCAGGCCTGCGTGACATGCGGTCTTCTGCTTGAATTTGCTCATTTCCGCAATACGCCTCCGGGGAGATTAAGTTGTTTTTAGCTGCAGAAATTCGTCCAAATACCCCACTGGTTTTATACGTTTTATCATCTAAATGCAATTCTTTGATGATATCCTTAATTAAACTCTTAGAATCTTGCGTATCGTAAATGGTGAAATTCGTTGGAAATCCAATGCGGTCTGCATTGTAGCGTAGAATCCTTGAGAAAACCGAGTGGAACGTTCCCATCGTAATGCTCTTCGCTTCGGATCCGCCTACAATTCGACCAATCCGCTCGGACATCTCCTTTGCTGCTTTATTGGTGAAGGTTAATGCCATAATGTTGAACGGATCAATCCCTTGTTCAATCATGTGTGCAATCCGATACGTGAGTACCCGTGTTTTTCCTGATCCTGCTCCAGCAATTACCATGCATGGACCATATATGTGTTCTACGGCTACACGTTGGCGATCATTAAGTTCGTCGAGATAAGACATGGAAAAGAGTGAATATCAAAGTTAGCAACAATTTACGGGTTGGAATTGTTGTTTTTAATGGAAATACATGGAGTTTTTAACAATCTTGTACCTTTAGGACATGAACACACCACTTTGGTATAGCCTATGGTCATTTCCTACACCTTATCATGGGAGTGAGTCTGCCTTTGTAGACGAAAATAGGATGCCATGCTCCGAGGACTTTATTGCCCAATCGGATGCCATTCGGAATGAGGTGCTAACCTTCCTAGAGAACCAGAAAGCAGTTCCTTATTTTAAACAATCGATGCTTGAGAATGGAAAAGGATATCATACGCTTTCCCTCGCATGGTGGGGGATTCGATTCAACAAGAATCAACAAAAAATGCCGGTGCTTGCCTCTATTTTAAATCGTCACCCTGAGTTATTAACCCTATCCATTAATATCCTAGAAGCGAATAGTCGAATTCTGCCCCATATGGGAGACACGAATGCAACATATAGGGGGCATTTTGGGATCTCCATCCCTAGTACCTTACCTGCCGCGGGCATTCGCGTTAAAGGGGAAGAGCGGTTTTGGAAGGAAGGAGCTTTTATCTGGTTTATGGACGCGTATTTGCATGAAACATGGAATCAAACCAATCATCCTCGAATTATATTATTGGTTGATGCATTGCGTCCTGAATTCAAGGCACGTAAGAAACGAATTTGTGCTACAGCCATGACTTCACTTTTTTTACAAAAGCGCATTGAAAAATACCGTTTTTTTCAACGAAATCAGTCGCGGATTGTTAGATACGTTGCACCTGCCTTAATTCCCTTAGTTCAAATTCGTATCGCATGGATAAATTTCATAGGAAAATACTGATTTCTTAATAGAGCTTCCCTAACTTTGTCACGTGAAATATACCATTTATCATAACCCTCGATGCAGCAAAAGTCGCTGCGCATTAGATTGGCTTGAAGAGAGGCAGTATGAAATAACAGTAGTGGATTATATAAAAACCGGGATTACCTTGGATCAGTTGAAGCACATTTCTGAATTATTAGGTGTTGGGCCGGAACATTGGATTCGCACGAATGAACCTGAATATAAAGCCTACGTTAAAGGGAAATTGAGATCGGCAAATGAATTATTTGATCTTATGATTCAATTTCCGAAACTAATCCAACGTCCCATCGTACTATGGGCCGACCGAGCTGTGGTAGCTCGTCCACTTGAACTTTTAATTGATGCCATAACTGATGCGGACTAAATA
The DNA here is from genome assembly GCA_046081745.1 of Flavobacteriales bacterium. Classification (GTDB taxonomy): domain Bacteria; phylum Bacteroidota; class Bacteroidia; order Flavobacteriales_D; family Crocinitomicaceae; genus UBA952. Next base: position 17,003 of record JBJTWL010000013.1, read on the forward strand.
CATTGACCTTATTGATCAAACGTTTGATTTTCCTCAAAACGAATTCAATTTACGCGAAGATCGTTTGTTTTTCCATGGGATTGACCTGATGCGTTTAATCCAAGAATATGGTACGCCCTTGAAGTTCAATTACCTTCCTCAAATTTCTAATAATATACAACGTGCCAAAGGGTGGTTTCGAGAGGCTATAAATAACCAAGGTTACGCAGGAAAGTACTATTATTCATACTGTACGAAAAGTAGTCACTTCGCCTTTGTATTAGACGAGGTAATGAAGAACGACGTGCACATTGAAACTTCGTCTGCGTTCGATATCGATATTGTGAACAATTTGGTTGATTCGGGTAAATTGAAAGAAGGAACCTTCGTTATATGTAATGGGTTCAAACCAGCGCGATATGTTGAGCGCATTGCTTCGTTAATAAATGCTGAATTTTTAAAGGTGATTCCGGTGGTCGATAATGCCGATGAGGTAAGAAATTTATTGGCAGCTACCGATAAAGAACTGTCGATTGGAATTCGTATTGCTGCAGAAGAAGAACCTAAGTTTGAATTTTATACATCTCGCTTGGGCATGCGTTATCGTGAGATTGTGCCTTTTTATAAGTCCGTTTTAAAAGACAATCCGCGCATCAAAGTAAAGATGCTGCATTTTTTCATTAATACAGGGATAAACGATACCGCATATTACTGGAATGAATTAACTAAGTGTTTACGAATCTACAGTGATTTAAAGAAGTTGTGTCCAGAATTGGATTCACTCAACATAGGGGGCGGTTTTCCAATTAAGAAATCCCTAGCTTTTGATTTTGATTATGCTTACATGGTTCGTGAGATCCTACAACAAATCAAACGAGTATGTACGGACAATGACATTCCTGAGCCAAATATATTCACTGAATTCGGGTCTTTTACCGTTGGAGAGAGTGGGGGAGCACTGTTCAGTATTTTGCATCAGAAACAACAAAACGACCGGGAGAAATGGAACATGATCGATTCGTCGTTTATGACCAACCTACCGGATACCTGGGCAATCAACCAGCGCTTCATTATGTTACCAATTAACCGTTGGCAAGCGGATTATGAGCGGGTTTTATTGGGTGGCTTGACTTGCGATAGTGACGATTACTACAATTCTGAGCAGCATTCAAATGCGATTTACTTACCGAAATTCGAGAAGAATAACCCCTTGTACATTGGTTTTTTCAACACTGGAGCATACCAAGAAACCATTGGTGGTTATGGTGGATTAAAACACTGCTTAATTCCTGAACCTAAGCATATTTTGATCTCTCGAGATGAGAATGAAAAAATCGTAACACAATTGTTCAGCGAGGAACAAACAGCGGATGACTATTTGAAGATTTTAGGGTATAAATCCTAATTCAGCGAATTCATTTACCGAAGCTGTGCGCCAAAATCCGATTCAAAGCATGCTCGAATAAGGTTCATTTCTTGATCGATTTCAGCATCGGTTAAGGTTTTCTCAGCGTCTCTAAAATGGAAGGATAGCGCATAAGATTTCTTACCTTCTTCGATTTTATCGCCTTCGTACACATCAAATAAATTCGTTGCAATCAAGCGGGAAGTAGCTACTTTCTTCGCGGCCTTCACTAATGCGGAATAGGGTACATTCGAATCTAAGAGCAAGGCAAAATCTCGACGAACTACAAATGTTTTAGGGATTTCAACATACCGGTCTACTCGTGTTTTACTCAACTCAATCCAGCGTTTCCAGTCGATCAGCGCGCCGTATACCGTTTGTTTGAAATCTACCGTTTTTAACCAAGGGTCAGATAGTTTTCCGAGGGAGGCCAAGGACTTACCATTCACTTTTATTTCTATTCCTTCAGAAAACGGAGCGCCGTCACCTAAGGCAACTTCTTCGATCGCATTTGGATTCAGCCCTTCAATTACATTCATAACTTCACTTTTAATGTCAAAAAATGAGAAGGGCCGTGATCCCATCCATGAATCGGGTTCATGAGATCCGGTGAGTACTAAGGCCAGGGTTGATTTTTCAACGGTTCGTTCTCCAAATCCATGATAGGTATGACCAAATTCAAAAAATTTAGTATTTCCAGCCTGTCTATTTTTATTGTATGCCAAGGATTCTAAGGCACCAAAAAACATGGATGTTCGAAGTGTAGATAAATCGCGACTTAATGGGTTTTTCAATACGACTGGTTTTCCATCTTGTTTGCTAGTGGTTAATTCAGCATTAGATGCTTTGGTCAAGGAATTGTTCAGGATTTCATTAAATCCATTTGCAGCTAACATGACCGAAACTTTTTGTCGTGTTGCTTCTGCGGAAAAAGACTCGGATATAGGAACGGAAAAGCTCCATTTGTCTGGAGTAGGAACGGCATCAAATCCTGCAATCCGTATGATTTCTTCGGTTACATCAATCGGACGTTTAACATCTGAACGATATCTCGGTATTTCCCATGTCGATCCATTAATCAGTTTAAAGTCAAGTGAACTTAGGATTCCTGATAATTGCACATCTGTAAGTGACGTACCTAATTGTTTGTTAATGGTTTTAAAATCAAGCTTTACTTGCACTGCAGGGGTTGAGTAGGCCTTTACTTCGTGCAGGTAGTTAATGCTTCCACCCGCAACAGAACGTATCAACGAAACTACTCGTTGTAAGGCAAACGCCGTTAAATCGGGGTCTACACCGCGTTCAAACCTAAAACTAGCGTCGGAATGGATTCCATGATGTTTTGCTGTTTTGCGAATGGTGGACGGATTGAAGTATGCTGACTCAATCAGCAGGTCCGTTGTAGTTTCACTCACTCCAGATACCTTTCCACCGAGCACACCCGCAAGGCAATGTGCGGTTCCATTTCCATCTATAACTAAATCGCTAGGGCGGAGCTTTCGATGAACGCCATCTAAGGTTTCTAGGGTTTCATCGGTATGTGCGTTTCGAACGGTTAAAGATTGAGTGAAACAACCCGCATCGAAGGCATGCAGCGGTGTTCCGAGTTCATACATCACATAATTAGCACAATCCACAATATTATTTATGCTTGCAGTACCAAGTGCACTTAATCGATTTTTCAACCAATCAGGTGACGGGCCAACGTTCACACCACTTAAGGAAGCCAGGTAGTACGCCTCACAATCTGCATCAGCGGAAACCGTGTGTGTCTTATTCGAATTGGATTGAATGATGGTTTTATCAATTTCCGGCAAGGATAAGGGTTCATCCAATCCTTCATGATGCATTAAATAGGCCCTAATATCTCTTGCCACACCAAGGTGTCCCATGGCATCGCACCGGTTGGGAGTTAAGCCAATTTCTAGGAGGTAATCCGTATCAAGTGTTAATGCGTTTGAAGCAGGAATACCAATTTCCGTATCTTGTGGTAATATTAAAATTCCATCGTGTGATGTGCCCAAGCCTAATTCATCTTCAGCACAAATCATCCCGTGGGATTCAATTCCACGAATTTTTGCTTTTCTTAAGGTTAGAGGTTCCCCATCATTGGGATATATGGTTGTGCCAACAAGTGCTACGAGCACTTTCTGTCCGACCGCTACATTCGGCGCGCCACACACAATTTGGAGTGTTTCATTGCCTACGTTAACGCGTGTCACTTTGAGTTTGTCCGCATCGGGATGTTTATCGCATTCAATGACTTCTCCAGTGATTACACCCGTTAGGCCTCCTTTGATGGAGCCTACAGCTTCGATTCCTTCAACCTCTAACCCGGTTTGGGTGAGGATTTCAGAAATACGTTCGGGGGAATACGAGAACGGAACAAATTGGCTGAGCCATTTATAGGAAACTTTCATTGCAATGGAATTATTGCGAAATTAATCAAATTGTTAGGAAAATAGGCGATATATGTTTTCGATTATTTAACAATCAAAAACCTTTTGTTCCCTTGAATGTTCATACTTTTGTCGGCGAAATTAGTTGCGTAAAATATATACATGAAATTTAATCCTTACATCATCCTGCTCCTCCTATTTTGTGAGGTTTTTACGCTGCATTCTGCCCATGCCCAAGATAAACATACCATCAGTGGATATATCGCAAGCAGTTCGAACGGTGAAGCCCTGAACAGTGCCAAAATTTATGTTCCAAGTTTGAACAAAGGGGCAATTACCAATAACTATGGATTTTATTCATTGACACTTCCCGCGGGTATCTATGAGATTGAATTTCGTTTCACGGGATTAAATACCTTGAAAAAGACGGTTGACCTTACCCTCGAAAACGTTTCTTTGAACATTGAATTAGGACTTAAGGATGGTGAAAAAGTGTATGATGAGGTTGTTGTCAGCGGAAAGAAAGGGGACAACGTGAATTCAGCGAAATTGGGTCAGATGGAATTAAACATCGATCAAATAAAACGCCTTCCCGCCTTTATGGGAGAAGTGGACGTCATTAAAACAATCCAATTATTGCCCGGTGTTTCTTCTGTTGCTGAAGGTGGTCAAGGTTTTTATGTGCGTGGTGGCGGTCCTGACCAAAATTTAGTGCTTTTAGATGAAGGTGTAGTGTACAATGCATCGCATTTATTTGGTTTCTTTTCTGTTTTTAATTCGGATGCGGTTCGAAGTGTCAATTTGATCAAGGGCGGCATGCCTGCTAATTATGGCGGTAGATTGTCGTCGGTATTGGAGGTAAACATGAATGAAGGAAACAACAAGCGATTTTGTTTGAAGGGTGGCTTAGGTGTGATTTCGTCGAGGCTTACTTTGGAGGGTCCGTTGAAAAAAGATCGAGGTAGTTTTATTGTTTCGGGTAGACGAACCTACATCGATGTATTAGCCAAAGCGTTTATCGCGGATACGTCTCCCTTTGCGGGTTCTGGGTACTACTTTTACGATATGAATGCCAAGTTGAACTATAAACTTGGAGAAAAGGACCGCATATTTTTAAGTGGGTATTACGGTAAGGATGTATTCACCTTCGCAGACCGGGAGGGCGGATTCAGTGCGGATATGCCATGGGGTAATGGTATAGCAGCCCTTCGATGGAATCACGTGTTTAATGCAAAATTATTCATGAACGTGACCTCTACGTTCTCTGATTATAAGTTTAAATTCGGTTCGAAGCAAGATGAATTTAAAATTGAGTTTTTATCGGGGATAAAAGATTACGGTACAAAAGTCGATTTTTCGTATTATCCAAACGATAAGCATCGGGTAAAGTGGGGAGCTAATTACATCTATCATGTCTTTACACCCTCAAGCGTTTCCGCTGCGCAGGACACCGTGGTGTTTAATACGGGGAATGCCCAACAGCTTTTTTCGCATGAAGAGGCAATCTATTTAATGGATGAGTTTGATTTGAATGATCGACTTCGTATTAATGCGGGCTTGCGTTATACCGCGTTTCAACATGTTGGGCCATTTACGCGCTACGTGAAAGGTGATATCAGTAAGCCGGACACAGCGATTACTTATGGCAAGGGTGATCTGATCAAGTTTTACCATGGACTAGAACCGCGTTTTTCGTTTCGTTATTTAACCGGTGAACACAGTTCAATTAAAGGGGGATATGCCTATAATTATCAGTTTGTTCATTTAACCAGTTTGAGCGCCGTGTCTCTTCCAACCGATATTTGGTATCCAACAACCGATATTGCGAAACCACAGAAAGGATTTCAGGCGTCCCTCGGGTATTTTCAGAATTTCTTAAGCGATAAATACGAAGCTTCTGTTGAAGTGTATTACAAAGGAATGAATAACATTGTAGAGTTTAAGGAAGGCGCTTTACCGGGAGACAATGTGAACGATAATACGGACAACTTGATGGTCTTTGGAAAGGGATGGGCTTATGGAGTTGAGTTCTTTTTCAAAAAAGCAGTGGGTAAATTTACAGGTTGGATCGGGTATACATGGGCAAAAACAGAACGTAAATTCCCGGATTTAAATAATGGAGAAGTTTTTCCAGCGAAATATGACCGCAGACATGACCTTAGCATCGCCGCAACTTATACGTTGAATGATCATTGGACCTTATCCAGTACCTTCATATACGCAACAGGAAATACCTTGACCTTACCTACCTCTTGGTATGTACAAGACCAGAATTTGTTATTTAATTACGGGGCTAGAAATTCAACGCGAATGGCACCTTATCACCGTCTTGATTTTTCGGCAACATGGTATGATAAAGCGTATAAAACGAAAACAGATCCAGCCACGGGTAAAGAAATACAGGTTAAAAAACGCTTGAGAAATAACATTGCCATTTCGGTATACAACGTTTATAATCGTGCGAATCCGTTCTTTTTGTATGTGGACAATGATGGAGATTTCTTGAATGGAGACTTCAAATTAACGGTAAAACAAGTTTCATTATTCCCAATAATCCCAAGTGTAACATGGAATTTCGAATTCTAAGCGCATTCGCAGCGTTCGTTCTGCTGCTTTCTTCCTGTACCAAGGAGGTAAAAATTGATATCCCAGGATATAAGGAACAATTGGTGGTAGATGGAAGCATACGTGAGGGAGAACCACCCATCATCTTGTTATCTAAATCGCAGAATATTTATGCGCCAACCGATATTAGTGCCTATTTAGGAAGTTTTGTAGGGGATGCGGTAGTTACAGTATCTGATGGAACCAATACGGTGACCTTAAATAAAATCTGCACCGATGATCTACCGCCGGGAACCGAGGCCTATGCCGAGGCACTCTTTGGAATGAGTATTCAAGAATTGCAGCAATTACCTTCTCCACTGTGTGTTTATACTTCATTTGACCCAAGCATATTTGGACAAGTTGGAAAAACGTACACCTTAACGATTCTTCACGATGGCAAGACGTATACCTCAAGCACCTCAATTCTTGATCCAGTGTCTTTAGATTATTTAATATGGAAACCTGAGCCAAATTCGAGTTCGAAAGGCTATTTGTATAGTTTTATGACCGACAATGCATCAACGTCTGATAATTTCATGTGGGAAATGAAAAAGGTCAGTGATCCGATGTTTACAAAACCATTTAATCCCTATTTTAATGATATCTTTTTCAATGGACTAGCCTTTGAATTTACTATTTACAACCCGATGTCTTTTAATGATACTACCTATGCAGATAACGAACGTGGGTATTATAAGTATGGCGATACCGTAGTAATGCGTTTGTCAAGAATGGGTAAAAAGGAATATAACTTTTTCGAGAAAAAAATCAATCAAGTTTTCTCGTCTGGAAGTCCATTTGCTACACCCATAAATGTACCTTCAAACATTGAGGGGGGAGCCTTAGGTGTATGGGTTGGATATTCTACCTACTTGGATACGGTGATTTGTATCCCATAACTTATTCAATGGGTTTCTTTTCTTCGCGAACTGCTTTTACATTTCTAAAGAAATAACGAAAATCTAATCCTAAAAAGGCACCGGAAACATCCCCGTATTGGGTCACTTTGTACCCTTGGTTTTTATAGGTCGCAATGTACACAAAGAGTGGTTTGGTGGGTAAGCGAACGGTTGTTCCCACGTAAAAGAAACCCGATTTTTTTGAGCGAAATTCAAAACCAAGATTTCCATTTAAGTCCAACGAAGCTTTTTTATTTACAATGCCTGTATGGTAAAAAAACTGTGATCCACTGATGTTATTCATGGTTGCAATATCGGTTGGTTTAAATCCCGCAACGATGCCTAATGACGCATTTGCGTACCATTTCTTGGCTAATTTGATATAGAATAACCCGTTGATGGGTACATCGTATTGGATGAACCCAAGGGTATTGGTTACAAAAACACCGGAGTCAGCGAGGGAACCTTGAATACCGAAATTTCGTTGGGTAAAGTTGATGCCCGTTTCTAGGGCAATTAACTCGGTTAATCCAACCCGAACCACCCCTCCGAAAGCATATCCTGGTGTTTGGGTAATGGTGGATTTCATACCTTCTTTAGCCAAGGTGAGTGAGGGACTACTAACGAAATCACTGGGAAATACGCCTCGAACCTGTAGTCCAAAATAGGAAGGGAATCGGTTGTCTCCTAATTGGGAATAACCGAGGAACCAGCACATCATGAAACCAAAAAATAGGCACTTATTCATGCAACCATTGGGTGTGATATTCTAGGGGAATTCGGTGCGCATTGGGCCATTCGATGCTGGGGTATCCGATGTAGAATAAACCAAGGCATTTATCTTTCTCATCCAGTCCCAAGAATGTGTTCATTTGTTTCGAATAAATTAATTTGGGGGTGGACCAAAATCCGCCAAGACCGTATGCGGTGCAGGTGAGGTGCATGTTTTGAATGGCACAGGCAACTGCTTCAATTTCCTCAATTTCAAGGATCTTTTCTTCCGTTTGGCGCTTCATGGAAACTGCAATCACTACACTCGAAATCATGGGTCTACGGAGCATTTTCGCCAGTTTTGCATCATTTTGTTGGTCAGCGGGGGTAAGTTCAAGATAAGTCTTGCCTAAAAATTGACTCAAACGTTGCCTACTTTCGTCCATGAACACCTGAAAACGCCAAGGTTGGGTATTCCCATGGGTTGGTGCCCATTGTGCGTTTTGTAAGATCAAATCTATTTGTTCTTTGTGGACTTTTCGGTCACTAAATTGTTCTGGATAAATGGTTCTTCGATTGCGAATGAGGTCATTAATTTCAGAAAGATTGTAACGCATATAACTACTTTAACGAAAAAAGAATGCGATAAAAGTAGTGAATATAAACGGCTCTATTTGTTAAAAGCAAAGAAAGTCCTATCTTTGCGTTGTTGAAAAACGGAAGGCCTTGTGGCGCAACTGAATAGCGCACCTGATTACGGCTCAGGAGGTTTCAGGTTTGAATCCTGACAAGGTCACAAGCTAAAACCCATTCCCTCAAGGAATGGGTTTTTTGTTTTTAACGCGGTCAAAAGACCTTTTGACAAGCGACTAAAAACAAAAAACATAAACTACGCAGTAGTTTTGGGTTTTAGCTTGTTATGTAACTCCCAACGCGGAAAACGCGCAGGCGTAATCCTGAAAACAAAAAACATACCCCCACTTGCCTTCGATACAACCTTCGGTCTACTGTGTCGGAGCGGGAAGGGTTTTGTTTCTTGACATCAAATCAATCTTCAGCGGCCTGAGGTCCTGTTATCGAATTCCGATCACCTAAGTCATCAAATTTAGCTTTCATGGTCGGATTTCCATGGACTAAGCGTTTGATGCTAAGGTCTTCTGCCTTGTTATTTGCTAAACGCAAATTGTTTTCTGAAGAGAGTAGGGCCTCCTTTGTTTTTTGTAAGTGAAGGATTGTTTTGTCGATTTCTTCGATTGCCGTATGAAATTTTCGACTTGCTAGATCATAGTTGCGTGCGAAACCTTCTTTAAAGGCATTGATTTTATCCTCAAAATTGGTGATGTCAATGTTTTGGTTTCGCATTAGCGCTAATTCTGCTTTATATTTCATGGAATTTAATGCCGCGTTCCGCAATAAGGTAATGATGGGAATAAAAAATTGTGGTCGGACAACATACATTTTTGAAAATTTGTACGAAACGTCAACGATTCCTGTATTATACAATTCACTTTCTGCTTCTAGCATCGTTACTAATACCGCAAATTCACATTTTTTCTCCATGCGGTCTTTATCCAGTTCTTTGAAAAAGTCTTCATTTCGTTTTTTTGTAGCAGTCTCATCTCCTTCATTTTTCATTTCGAACATGATGCTGATAATTTCATTGCCATGTTCATCATGCTCTCGGTAAATAAAATCTCCTTTACTTCCAGAACTTGAATTGTTATCTTTTTCAAAATACGCATTCGGAAAGGCTGTGGCCCGTAACTTGTTGAATTCATTTTCACAATGTTGCTCCAGGGTTTCTCCAATCATCTTAGTGGAGAGTTTTAGTTTCATATCTTTCCTCATGGCAATCTCTTCATCCTTTAACTTGATGATTTCATCCTTTGTTTTGAGGGTGGCTTGAAATTGTTCTTGCAAGGATTTTTCTAATAATTGAGCTTCCAATTGTTTTTGGTTAAGGGCATTTTGAAGTCCATCTCGTTCCTTCTCCATGGCTTTTACCGCTTCACTGACCGAAAGTTGTTGTTCGAGTTTCGCTTGTTCTGTTTTTAGCGTTAATTCATTTGAAACACGCGTTATTTCCGATTGCATTGCCGCGAGTTGTCGTTCCTTTTCTGCCAATTCATCCTTCATTTTGTTTTCTACTTGTGCTGCTGTTAATTGAATGGCATTTAACTTTTCCTGCTCCGCAAGTTTTAAGCGATTATCAATCTCTTCATTGAATTGTTCGGTTCGGACTTGTTTTATTAATTCAACATAGCCGGATTCATC
>JBJTWL010000014.1:0-2850 GCA_046081745.1 Flavobacteriales bacterium
ATCGTATCTGGTGGTTGTGGTGTTGATGATGGTAGTGGAAACATTAACCGTACCTTGGTAATCCCTGGAGCTGCAACAACGTTAACATTTTGCTGGGATGCATGTGCCGCTTCTTGCTCTGCAAACTTGGATAACAATGCAATCAGCAACTTAACTGTTTCTCCAAACCCTGCAAATGATGTAGCTACTTTTAACTTTAGCTCAAATGCAAGTACTGCAGAGATCGTATTATTTGATTTGTCTGGTAAAGTAGTTGCTACTAAGTCAGTGGTTACTGGTGCTGAAAATTCAGTAGAAGTTTCTACCGCTAACCTTATGGCTGGTTCTTACATTTATCAAGTAAATGCTGCTGGTAATGTAGTAACAGGAAAATTGATGAAAAAATAATTTTAACGTTTTTTCTTGGAAAAGCCTATGTGAAAACGTAGGCTTTTTCTTTATCTTAATCTCATGAAATACACATACGCTTTATTGTTATTCTTTGGGCTTTTCTTCTTTAACTTGAATGCCCAAATCCTTGAGTTGACCCCCGCGTTTCCTACCGTAAATGATGTGGTCACCATTGTATATGATGCTACAAAAGGAAATGGGGCTTTAGTAGGCACCAATCAAGTGTATTGTCATGCCGGCGTAATTACGACCGCCAGTACTTCACCTACCAATTGGTTATTTGTTCAAGGGAATTGGGGACAGGTAGATGCCAATGTGCAAATGACCAATCTTGGAAATAATAAACATTCAATCACCATAGATATTGATGCGTTTTATGGATTTCCGGTGAATACCACTGTCCTTAAGTTAGCCTTTGTTTTTCGCAATGCCAACGGTTCTGTGGTAGGACGTGAAGCGGATGGCAGCGATATTTATTATGATGTTTACCCCGTAAACGGTGGGCTACAGGCAGCGATTTTCAATCCGAGCCAAATGCCCTTATTAGATTTAAATCAAAATTTTGCGTTCAACGCCCAATCAAATCAACCCGCTACCTTAAGTTTAAAGGAAGATGGGGTGCTTTTACAAACAGTGCCAAATGCACTGGCTATTAACACGACAATTACCGCATCCGTTCCCGGTACCCATATGCTGCTTTTTGAAGCAGATAATGGAACAACCGTGATAAAAGATAGCGTTTACTATACCGTTAATCCTCCCCTTACTTACCAAAATCCTCCTGCCGGAACTAAGAATGGTGTTCAGATGCTGAACGATTCTACCGCCTTGTTTCAACTGTATGCTCCCGAGAAAAATCATGTCTACTTAGTAGGAGATTTCAATAATTGGTTACCAACAGGTGCCTTCCATATGAATTGTTCTGAAGATTCCACCAGATGGTGGCTTATTGTACATGGACTACAGCCTGGCCAGGCATATGGCTATCAATATTTGATTACAAACCAAGGAAAATATGCGGATCCCATGAGCACCTTGGTGCTTGACCCAAATAATGACCCATTTATTAATGCGAATACCTTTCCAAATTTACCATCGTATCCAACCGGGTTAACTACGGGGATGGTTTCTGTTTTTTACACCACACCGCTTGCTTACACGTGGCAAAATACCAACTTTACACGGCCTGAAAATAAAGACCTCGTGATTTATGAATTGTTGGTGCGCGATTTTGTGGCGGCTAGAAACTATCAAACACTCATAGACACCATTGCGTATCTAGATCGTCTTGGAATTAATGCCATTGAATTAATGCCGAATTTTGAATTTGAAGGCAATGAAAGCTGGGGGTATAACCCATCGTTTCATATGGCACTGGATAAATATTATGGCACCGCCCAAAAGTTTAAAGAATTCGTGGATACGTGCCACGGTCGAGGCATTGCCGTAATCATTGATATGGTGCTTAACCATGCCTTTGGACAAAATCCAATGGTAAATATGTATTGGGATGCCTTGAATAGCCGTCCCGCCGCGAATAGTCCGTGGTTTAATGCCGTATGTCCGCACCCACCAAATTGTTGGGGCTACGATTTTAACCACAGCAAGGCTCCCACAAAGGAATACATTGATCAAGTCAATCGCTATTGGCTAGAAACATATAACATCGATGGGTTCCGTTTCGATTTCACGAAAGGCTTTGCAAATACAACCGCTAACTATAGTGTTGAACGAATAAATAACATCAAGCGCATGGCCGATAGCATTTGGGCCATTGACCCGGATCAATACATTATCCTCGAGCATTGGTGTGATAACAACGAAGAAGAACAATTGGCCGATTACGGGTGTATGTTATGGGGTAATGTAACGTATGGTTATCAGAATGCTGGAAAAGGATTTCCAGCTAATTCAAGTATTACGAATGGGATTTATACGAATAGAACTTGGAGCTTACCACATTTAGTAACCTATATGGAAAGTCACGACGAACAACGGTTAATGTATGAGGCCATTACATACGGAAACGCGTCAAATCCTTCCCATAATGCGAAAGACCCGTACACCGCGCTTGGCCGCATGCAGGGCTTGGCAGTTACTTTTCTTTCACAACCCGGTCCAAGGATGATTTGGCAGTTTGGAGAATATGGGTATGATATTAATATTGATTATCCGTGTCGCGTGTGCAATAAACCAATTTTATGGAATTACCTTCAGCAAGGAAGACGTCAACAATTGTTGGATGTATACACAGCAATGTTGACCTTGCGCAACAATTACGAGACTTTCAGATCCTTAGATTTTCAAGCCAGTCTGGGCGCAGGGATTAAACGTATGAGCATGAATCACCCGACCATGAATGGGGTATCTGTAGTAAATATTGATGTGAATGCCGCCTCGGCAATACCTGCTTTGCAACATACAGGTTGGGGGGACGAGTATTTGGCCGGGGATAGCTTG
>JBJTWL010000015.1:0-4998 GCA_046081745.1 Flavobacteriales bacterium
CTCAGTTTTGATCACTCCTGATGGAAAAATTATGGAATCCGAAGCTGCTCATGGAACAGTTACTCGACACTATCGAGATCACCAAGCAGGAAAGAAAACATCTACCAACCCAATTGCTTCCATTTTTGCATGGACCCGTGGCTTAGCCTTCCGAGGTAAATTAGATAATAATCAAGCACTCATTGATTTTTGCGAAACCCTAGAGCGCGTATGTATTGAAACCGTTGAATTAGGGATTATGACCAAGGATTTAGCGGTCTGTGTGCACGGGAATAAAGTGAATCACGGTGAACATTATGTGTATACGGAAGAGTTTTTAGATGCCTTAGATCGCGGATTGAAAGCAAAAATGAACTAAATTTAATCCCGCAACCGCGGGATTTTTTATGCGTACAATTTTTGTAACATTCATTTTCATTTTTGGTTCTTGGGTTTACGGACAGCAATTACCGGCTTCTTGGATAGGTGTTTATCAAGGCACCATGGAATTGTATGGAAAGGAAATTACTCCGTTTGCGAAGGTGCTTGTTCGCTTATCAATACGTGAAATAAAAAAAGATTCGCTTTGGACCTATTATATGACGTATGGCGAAAAAGATAAGCCCGGGTATCTTGAAAAGAATTACCACATAGAATTAAATTCGGATGGTTTGGCTTTAGACGAAGGCGGTGGTGTGATCATACCGATGCGATTGTTTGGTACTTGTTTAATGGATTTTTATACCGTTGAAGACAGTGATAATTCTCCTTCTTACATGAGTAGTTTGCTGTGTCGACAGGAGCTTGGCGACTTAGAGTTTAATTTATTTGGCGGGCCCTTGGAGCCCATAAAATCAACTCAACTTTTTGAAGAATCAGACCACACTGTTTTTGGATTAAATGTGTACGCACTCGGGTTTAATCAGCATGTAGTGTTAAAGAAAATAACGAAATGAAAAGATTTTTTTATTTCATGTTAGGGTTTGTAGTGCTATCTTCTTGTAAAGCCATTGAAACGGTTGTTCCCGAAAACTTTGTTGAGCCTTATCCTGCACTAAACAATGAAGTATCTTCTATTACAATTCCTGTAGAAATTGACCTTAGCAGTTATTTAAAAGCCGCCGAAAAGGAAATCCCTAAAACATATTCTGGTAAAAATGAGCAGTGTGAAGGAGTGAGTACTTCTTATTTCATTAAACGTGATGAGATAACATTTTCTGGCAGCGGGAACAAAGTTGGATATGAGTTGGGAGGGCAACTGAAATTGAAAATCAATTATTGTCCAAAATGCCAAACACTTACCGATGAAAAAGGAGCATGCATTATTCCTAGGGTATTTGTCAGCTGTGGCGATAATGAACCTATGCGCAAATTTAACCTTAAATACAGCACTGAGGTGAAGGTGAATTCAGATTACACCTTTAAAACGAGTACCAATTTACAGAAATTCGAATTACTTGACCCCTGTGAACTGACATTAGCGAACATCGATGTCACAACGGACGTTGAGAAGGAAATTACGAAACAATTGAAGGTTTTAGAGTGGGAAATAGATAAGCAGTTTAGTTCAATCGATATAAAATCTACGGCAAAAGCATCATGGAAGTTGCTGCAAGAATCTACTGAAATTCCAGGCTATGGGTATTTAACGCTTGCCCCTTCCTCCTTAGCGATGAGCGAGTTAACATTTAGCGGAAAAAAAGCAAGTTTTAATTTTAACATTGATGTTTCACCTTCGTTCACAACTGAAAAGCCACAATTAATCTCAACAGCCCTCCCGGATTTAACGAAAAGTTCTACAGATAATGGATTGAACTTTGGGTTGGATGTCATTTTAAGTTATGATTCTTTGTCGAATTTCATTCGTTCTTCATTTAAGGGTGAAGTATTCGAAATCAAACGAAAGAAAATAATCATAGATGACTTATCCGTTTCAGGATCAACGGATAATCGAATTATACTTAAAACACAGTTTTCTGGCTCTAAACGCGGGGTGATTTATTTATTAGCAACACCAGTCTTAAATGATTCATTGAAGTTAATAGAATTGACCAATGTAGATTTCGATGTTAAAACGAAAAGTGTTTTGTTGAAATCTGCCAAGTGGTTTTTTAATTCAAAAATTAATCAACTTGTTGAGGAGAAAGGTAAGTTCAGTTACACATCGATGATTGAAGACATGAAAAAAGAAATTAATTCGTCGCTAAATCAATCATTAACCGATGGTGTGACTATGAGTGGACGCATTGCCCCCATTGAATTAAATAATATTTATTACACAACAACGCACCTGGTCCTCCGAGCCCAGATGGGGGGAACATTGAAACTTATTTTAGAGTAATTCGTTAATACCCAAAAATTGGGAATTGAATAAGTGCTTTAGGTTACTCTTCTTTTTACTGGTAAATCAATTGCTATATGCACAACAAGATTATTCTACCTGTGCAGGAAACGTAGTAATTAGCCCAAATACAACCTATCAATTAAAGTTTAAAGGGAAATTGGGCAACAACAAAAGCGGCATTCAATCTTATTGTAATTTGCCTGTTGCTTCAAACAATTTGGTTTGGTTACAATTTCACCCTCCACACAGTGGCGAAATGAGCCTATCATTAAAATCCTCGGGTGATTCTATCATTGTGTTCATCTTTGAAACGAATTTGACAGAGGATTGCGGTGCCATTTCGTCGAAAAAAGCAAGCTTGATCACGTGTGAAAATCGATCATCCAATGACACACTGAAACCGGTTTATACCTGTTTGACAGACAAGAGCTATTACATTGCGCTGTATGTAGAAAAAGGGAAAGCTCCTTTGATTGATTTAAAGCTTAATTATACCCCCTTAACGCCCGAGGGAAAGGTCTTGAAGGATTCGTTACTTTTGAATCTAGCCTATTCAAGAGAGCTTCCAGTTTATGGGATACATTTTCGGGACGAGCAAACGGGATTTCCCGTAATTGCAAAATTATCGCTCGTTGCATCGAGTTTAATTGATGGCACCTATCGTGGGTCTGACATTTTGGTTAACAATCAACGAAAGCTAAAAGCTACCTTGCGAATCGATTCAGAAGGATACTATTCAAAGGATATTATTGAACAACCTATACCTGCAACTACCCATCACGATACCATTTTTTTGGCACCTATAACGCATGGTGCAATTACTAAATTAGACGATATTTATTTCGCAGGAGGTCTTGCTATTATTTTAGAAGAATCCATGCCCAGGCTGAAACGGCTGAAAGATTTCTTGCTCTTAAATCCAAGTATTTCAATTGAAGTCCAGGGGCATGTTAACGATGAAGGAGGAAATTCACTTAGTTCTCAACGCCTTTCCAAGAAAAGGGCTAAACGGATCGTGGATTATTTAATTTCGTGCGGTATTGAACCAGAACGGCTTTCTGCCGTGGGATATGGAAATACTACACCTATTTTCCCTAAACCTGAGACGGAGGAACAAAAAGAAGCTAACCGAAGGGTAGAGGTTAAGATTAAATAATCACTTGTAAAATGGTGAGATCATCCAATACACCACAACCCCGGTGATTGCAACGTACAACCAAATAGGATAGGTAAAACGAACTAATTTTTTGTGCGCTTCAAATTGGCCCGCCCATGCAAATAAGTATGAGTACAGAACTATAGGGATTACGATCATACTTAATCCAATATGACTGATTAAAATCATAAAGTAAATCAACCTCCAATTACCAACAGCAAGTTCCTCTTCATTACTTAGTATATGATCATGGTTTGTATCTCCATAGGGGGTGGGGTCTGAAGTAAGGTGGTATGCAACATAACAGACCAAGAATAATAGGGATAATAAAAGTGCTAAGCGTATGAAAAAGCGGTGTAGTTCAATTTTTCCCTGTTTAATCATCCATACTGCGATAATGAGTAATAACGCAGTAGCAGCGTTAAATCCCGCATAAATTGGCGGTAAAAATGATAAGTCTCCTGGAATGCGAATTCGAAATAATGCACCAACTACGAGAGGGATAACAATTGAAACGGTGATAATTAGTTTTTTAACGGCGGGAATTTTATTTGGAGCTAAGGTGTTCATCGTATAAAATATTTATTTCATTAACCATTCTATCGTATTCTTGTTCATTGATGGAGAGATCAAAGTTTGTAACGGAATACACTCCTCGCACATGACCTTGGGCGTCTACAAGGGTGAAAGACCCGGAATGTGCATACCCGCCTGCTGATTCAGCGTCTTTACCCGCGAAGGTTAAAAAATTCTGAATGCCTAAACGATGGGTTTCTACTTCATTTCCCGAAAGAAAATCCCAATTCGTATAATTTATATGGTGTTTGGTTTGATATTTTTTTAAGACCTTAGGTTGATCATGGATTGGATCAATGGAAAAAGAAAGAAATTGGAGCTCTTTATTAATCTCTGGGGATAGTTTTTTGTGAAGTCGCTTTAATTGATTGTTCATTATTGGGCAGATGGTGGGGCAGGTAGTAAAGAAAAATTCTACAATCCACATTTTACCGCGATACGTCTTGTTGTTGACTTGTTTGCCTTCTTGATTGGTAAATGTGAATGGAGGAATCGTAGGATATATCGTATCCGCATACACAACACCATTTTTCTCGGTATACTCCACATCAGAATTTCCTAAGAAGGGAAGGCGTTGTTTTTCTTCACAAGCGAAGAGTAAGAGTATTAAAATAAAACTACTTATCTGAAGCCCTTTCTTTATCATACTGTTTTAATAATAAAGCCAAACTTTCTTTCATTCTACGAATAAGACCCTCTTGATTACCCTTTAAAACCATCCGCAAATGGTTCTGTTTATCTGCGAGGAGGATAAGTTCTTGAAAACCTTCACTACCGAAGTATTTTTTCCCAGTTTGCAATAAAGTTTGATGGTTATGTTCTACGTTATAGATGCTTCTAACATCTCCGGATGCCACAATCCAGAGGTTGGGATCGTAGCCTTCTACATCGCGTGCCATCATCTGCTGAACTGAACCTATATTTTTTTCTGGGTTACCTTTCC
>JBJTWL010000016.1:0-7263 GCA_046081745.1 Flavobacteriales bacterium
GCTTACGAGCCTCGACCCATTTTCTTTGCTGCATGTTATACGTGAAATTGAGGCCCAAAATGGCCGTTTAGTAAAATCTAAAAATGGCATTTATGCCGATCGAACCATCGATATTGATATCATTTTTTTTAATCAATTGGAGTTAGTTACCGACCAACTGATCCTACCACATCCAGCATGGGCAACCCGTCCTTTTGTCTATTTTCCATTAATTGAATTGGTTCATTAGTCAATAATTTGATTTTTTAAAGAAATTAGTTAAATTTGACCTGTTTAAAAAAATAACATATGAAATTTAATTTTTACAACGCGGTATTTCTTGGTTTAGCGACAATCAGTATTACAAGTTGCGATCAGTTAAAGGAGTTGTCTTACACTACGACACCGAATCCACTTGAAATGCATGGGGATAGTGTTGCAATCTCAGTAACTGTTAATATTCCACCAAAAGGAATTAAGAAAAAAGTGAGAGCTGAAATCACTCCAATGTTAGGTGATACGAAGCTAACAACTTGGAAAATCCAAGGTGAAAAAGTGACTGGAAATGGTCAAACAATTACCTTTAAGCCAGGTGGAACTGCAACCTTCACAGAAACCATTGCTTACAATCCATCCATGGAGGCAGCAGATTTGAAGTTAACTGGAAAGGTGTTCAAAGGAGACAAAGAAAAAACGAAAGAGGCCCTTCCGGAAACTAAATTAGCGGATGCTACGATCATCACACCGTTGCTTGTTCAGCCAACGTTTAAGATGCTTACCGAAACGATTACGATTCCGAGATCATTCGAGAAAACAGTTACTGCTGAGGTGAACTACCTAAAAGGTAAGTCAGATGTTCGCGCGGCTGAAATGAAAGATAAAGACGTGACTGATTTAGTGGCATGGATTCAAGCTGCACAATCAAATCCTAAAATTAAAATTAATTCGATCGATGTTAAAGGTTTTGCTTCTCCTGATGGTGAAGAAACGTTCAACAATAACCTATCTGGTGCACGTTCAAAAGCAGCACGAACTGCGTTCATTGCACTTATGAAGAAAAGCAAGCTTACCAAGTATTCAGACACTACGAGTTATGTAACTGCCGCGTTGGGTGAAGATTTTGAAGGTTTTAAAGTGGAATTGGAACGAGCAGAAGGGATATCACAAGCAGATAAAGATCTTTTCCTTCGCGTGTTAACCATGTCTGCCGACCCTAAACAACGTGAGAAAGATCTTATTGCCCTTGGAAAAGGATTCACTCAACTTGAAAAGGAAGTATTCCCTAAGATTCGTCGTGCTGTAATTGTAGTTAATTACACGGAACAAGGGTTGTCGGATGATGAGTTACGTGCTAAGGCAACTACGTCACCTACAGAAATGACAGCGGATGAGTTGATTTTTACGGCGTCTACCTTAGTTAAAGACTTAAGCGAGCAAGGTAAAATTTATGATGCTGCGGCATTAGCTTACCCAGCCGATGCTCGTGCATTGAACAATGCCGGTGCAGTAGCCTATGTTCAAGGAAACATTATCAAAGCAAAAATTAATTTTGAAAAGGCTCTTAATGCAAAGGATAATTCGAAAAGTAAAAATAACTTGGCTGGAGTAGCCATGGCACAAGGCGATCGAGCAACAGCAAAGAAACTACTCGCTCAAGTAAAAGATAAAAACGCGGAAGTTTCCTACAACAACGCAGTGATCATGATTCTTGAAGGTAAATATTCTACGGCCACTTCTTCATGTGGTTCGGAAGCATCATTTAACAAAGCATTAGCTCAATTGCTCAATGGAAATTTAGATGAGGCTAGTAAAACCCTAGCCTCAAGTAAGGATAAAGAGTCTGCGGATGGATATTACCTTAAAGCGATCATCGCGGCACGTTCAAACGCGGGGGTTGACGCGGTAGTAAGTAATCTTAAATCAGCGATTTCGAAAGATAAAAAGTATAAAGAAAAAGCTGCTAAAGATCGTGAGTTTATTAAATTCATGAATGATTCATCATTTTCTGCGGCAGTAAATTAGGCATTGCCCTTGATATTCAAAGCCCTAGCCTCTTGGTTAGGGCTTTTTTGTATAAATAAATTTGCTCAGTCTGTCCCGGAGTTGGAATACACTCCCAGGTGCATCCCAGGCTTATCACATCCATTAAGGTGCTGTACCCACAAAAACTGTAAATTACTGCTGCTGCGTTCAAAGCTTCATCCGCCTCTTCCCACGATGTAATGCAACGGGAATCCATTAAAAGAGCTGGGTTCGCTCCAATGATGACATCAAACTCGGTTAATTCAGCGTTAAATGCGTCAAATAAAATCCGTTGAAATTCAATAGGGCCATTAAAAAGCAAAACGTTAAGTTTTTTCTTTGCGCCTATTTTTCTTTCTAATTGGAATCGAGATTTTATACCGATATAATATTGCTTTTTGGATGTTTTCTGGGATAGTTTTCCAGCATATCGATTCAATTCATCATCTACGATCCATGTTGCATCGAATTTTTGAATCAATAGGTGGTTGATTGCTTGCCCCACTGAAAGATACCATGGAAGGGCGAGCTTGGTTTGATGGGTAATAAATATTGAGTGGAAATCCTTGTTTCGAAATCCAAAGCGTTGATCACTAATGATGTAATCAACGGGATGATGTTTGACATAAGTAGCTATGGTATTGAGTTCTCTGCGTTGCTGGCGAAATAAGGATGGAAGATGCCAAATGAACCGTATAGACTTAAATCCTGCTTGATCAAATGAAAAATCATAACCCGGATGAGGTTCAAAGCACAATTGTGTAAAATATAATTCCAGGATTCGTTGAATATCTGGCGTACAAAAAACAGTAATTTGGTTATCTTGTTTCAGCAATTGATCAAGGATTGCTATGGATCTACTCACATGCCCTAGCCCCCACGTTAAGGGCGAATAAATTATTCTCGAATGATGGATTTGTTCCGGACGATGCATTTCTGTAAAAATAGAAA
Organism: Flavobacteriales bacterium; assembly: GCA_046081745.1. Lineage (GTDB taxonomy): Bacteria > Bacteroidota > Bacteroidia > Flavobacteriales_D > Crocinitomicaceae > UBA952. The sequence continues at coordinate 2,953 of JBJTWL010000016.1, forward strand.
CATAGATGTGAAATTGTGGCTCGTTTTGGTTAATTTTGGAAAATAATCAAATCATATATGAACGAAGGACAAGAATTTTTAAAGTATGCTACCAAACACGTTGGATTGAATAGCATGCATGTTGGGCATTTTATTGAATCATCAATGACTCCATATATTATTGAGGAGCGCCCAATGAACATGACGCAAATGGATGTGTTTTCTAGACTAATGATGGATCGTATTATATTCTTGGGTACAGGGATCAATGACCAAGTTGCCAATATAATTAATGCACAGTTATTATTCTTGGAGTCCTTAGATGCAAAAAAGGATATTCAAATTTATATGAATTCTCCCGGCGGTTCGGTTTATGCAGGGTTGGGAATTTATGACACAATGCAATATATCCGACCAGATGTGGCTACCATTTGTACAGGCATCGCTGCATCTATGGGAGCTGTGCTGCTTTGCGCAGGAGCTGAAGGAAAACGAAGCGCCTTGAAGCATGCCCGGGTAATGATTCACCAACCCCTCGGTGGCGCACAAGGTCAAGCATCAGACATTGAAATAACAGCGCGTGAAATCCAAAAATTGAAAAAGGAGCTTTACGATATCATCGCAACCCATTCAAAACAAACCTACGATAAAGTTTGGGAAGATTCAGACCGTGATTATTGGATGACATCCGAAGAGGCAAAAGCTTATGGAATGGTGGATGAGGTGTTGTTGAGAAATCCAAAATAATATGGCCTCTAATCGAGCATGTTCCTTTTGCGGGAATGAAATAATTCACCCCCATGTTTTAGTTTCTGGTGCATCTGCAGTCATTTGTGATGAATGCGTTATTCAAGCAAAGCGCATTGTGGACAGCGAACTGAGTCGAACCACTACGGAATCTACCGAAAAGACAGTTTCCTTTAGTGCATTAAAGCCTAAAGAGTTAAGCGCTAAATTGGATGAATACGTGATTGGACAAGAAGAAGCCAAGAAAGTCCTAAGTGTTGCAGTGTATAACCATTACAAGCGAATCGAGGCAAACCTCAAGGAATCTGATGTTCAAATTGAAAAATCAAACATCGTTCTTGTAGGCCGAACCGGAACAGGAAAAACCTTGTTGGCAAAAACCATTGCCAATTTATTGGATGTTCCATTTTGTATCGCTGATGCCACCGTATTGACAGAGGCGGGTTATGTGGGTGAAGATGTAGAGACTATTTTAACGCGCTTACTTCAAGCTGCAGATTATAATATCGATAGAGCCCAACGAGGCATCGTTTTTATTGATGAAATCGATAAAATTGCACGTAAAAAAGACAACCCTTCAATTACACGTGATGTGTCCGGAGAAGGAGTCCAACAAGCTTTATTGAAATTACTTGAGGGTACCATTGTCAATGTGCCCCCTCAGGGAGGACGCAAACATCCCGAACAAAAAATGATTCAATTGGATACGAGAAATATCTTATTTGTTTGTGGTGGCGCATTTGATGGGATTGAAAAGCTAATTGCAAATCGTGTGAACAAGTCAACGATTGGGTTTTCGTCGAAAGACCAACCTAGTATAGATAAGCTAGATTTATTAAGTTATATTTCCCCAAGTGATTTAAAGTCGTATGGATTAATTCCAGAATTAATCGGACGTTTTCCGGTATTGAGTCATTTACTTCCTTTGGATCGTGCTGCCTTAAGACGTATTCTAACAGAACCCAAAAACGCATTGATGAAGCAATTTGTTAAAGTTTTTGAGCTGGATGGAATACGCCTAACCTTTGATCAAGCGGTATTGGACTTTATCGTAGATAAGGCCATTGAATTTGAATTGGGAGCTAGAGGATTACGATCTATCTGTGAAGCGATTTTTATGGATGCGATGTATGAATATCCATCTTCGAATAAGAAAAAGTTCCATGTTACCTTGGAATATGCAGAAACTGTCTTTAATAAATCAAAAGTAGGTAGATTATTCGCGGCCTAAGTATATTTTTAAAGACTCGTTTATTAACTTTGCACCTCGTTTACAACATTTTACCATTATCATGAAAACAATTCAGTTTCGAGAAGCGCTAAGAGAAGCAATGTCTGAAGAAATGCGAAGAGATTCTTCTGTATTTCTATTGGGGGAAGAGGTCGCCGAATACAACGGGGCATACAAGGTTTCCCAAGGGATGTTAGATGAATTTGGTCCTAAGCGCGTTATTGATACCCCTATTGCTGAACTCGGATTTGCTGGAATCGCTGTGGGTGCATCAATGAATGGCTTACGGCCTATTGTAGAATTTATGACATGGAATTTCGCAATTCTTGCAGCAGATCAAATCATTAATTCGGCAGCGAAAATGTTACAAATGTCAGGAGGTCAATACCATTGTCCAATTGTATTTCGCGGTGGAAATGGAACAGCAGGGCAATTGGCAGCGACCCATTCCCAGAGTTTTGAAGCGTTTTATGCGCATGTTCCTGGCTTAAAAGTGATTACTCCTTCGAATCCGGCGGATGCAAAAGGCTTGTTAAAGGCGGCCATTCGCGATGAAGATCCTGTGGTCTTCTTAGAGTCTGAAAAAATGTACGGAGATAAGGGAGAGGTTCCTGAAGGAGAATACATCATTCCAATAGGGGTTGCTGATGTAAAACGTAAGGGAACGGATGTTACGATTGTTTCGTTTGGTAAGATCATTAAAGTGGCTTATGAAGCTGCTGAAGTCTTAGCCAAGGAAAACATAAACGTTGAAATCATTGACCTTCGTACCATACGTCCACTGGATTATCATACCATTGTTGAATCTATTAAGAAAACAAATCGTTGTGTAGTGCTTGAAGAATCTTGGCCTTTAGCAAGTATATCTTCAGAAATAGCCTATCATTTACAACGCTATGCCTTTGATTACTTAGATGCACCGGTAGAACGCGTAACACAAACCGATACGCCGTTTGCATTTTCTCCGACCTTAATTGATGAGGCCCTTCCGAATGTGGATCGCCTGATTAAGGCCGTCAAACGAACCTTGTACCGATAAATTATTATTCCATAAAAAAGGGCTATCTCAATAAGATAGCCCTTTTACATTTATGGTGCTTTTTTATAGAATCACCAGTTGTTTTGTTGCTGTACCCCCGTTTACACCAATCAACTTGAGGGTGTAAACGCCTGGTGCAAGGTTAAATACTTCGGTCGTTTGAATATTATAAACTTTTTTCCTTAATACTTGGCTTCCCGTTTGCGTTACCACAAGAAGTTCCGCTCCCAGTCCTTTCCAAGAAATTTTAACATCTCCGTGTGAAGGGTTTGGGTAAACATTTAGATAAACATCCACGAGAGCATTGGTATTGGCAGAAGATTCGTTCGTTATTTCAACATTGGTTGATGTTTGACAACCGTTGTTGTCTGTTACCATCACCGTATAAATTCCAGCACTTAGGTTATCTAAATCTTCAGTGGTTTCACCGTTAGACCAAGTGTATGTATACCCAGGTGTTCCACCAGTTACATTTAAGTCGATGCTTCCGTCATTATTTCCAAAATCGGACGTAGTAAGAGGATTTAAATCAAGGGCAGTTGGCTCTGTAAGGTCATATGCACCGCTTGTTGTACATCCGTTTGCATCCGTAATTTGAACATAGTATGTACCTGCGGTTAAGGTGGAATTATTTACGGTATTCACACCGTTACTCCAGTTAAAGGTATAGCTTGGATTTCCTCCGTCAACCGTTAATTCAATCGAACCGTCGGTTCCACCATTACAACTAGCGTTGCTAATCACCGCTTGTTGAATGGTTGGTGCCCCATTGGTAACCACAGCGGAAGTAGTCATAACACATCCATGAGCGTCCGTTACCTGATATGTATAGGTTCCTGAATTCAAGTTACCGAAATAGAATTCAGATTGACCGTTGCTTGTACTTACTTGATACGGCTCTTGACCTTGTGATGGAGAGATAGTTATTGAACCTTGTCCTTCAACACAGGCATTAGTAACCAATGCCACAACATCCATGTTTCCTTGGGTAGCAAGGGCCATTGAAACCGCAGCCTTTGCATTCAATCTACCAACTCCAATTGAACCGGCATATGCAGGATTGATCGCATCAATATTGACAGAACTTCCTTTTAGGATTTGCTCGATTTCATCATTATCCAAACATGGATTAACACTTAACATTAAGGCAACAGTACCGGTAACTAAGGGAGCCGCATAGGAAGAGCCAGAAGCTACTGTGTAGTTTACAGGAGAATCAGAAATGTTCACTAAATATCCAGGAGCACTTAAATCTACTCTGGAATTGTGTTGGTGCGTGGTATGTGGATCACCTATTTGCTCTTCGTGATTATCA
>JBJTWL010000017.1:0-2770 GCA_046081745.1 Flavobacteriales bacterium
ATGAAGTGTCTATGGATTCTGAGGATTTCCCAGCAGGAACATACATCATTAAATTGGTTTCCGGAAAACAAAGTCAGTCCGTGAAATTCATGAAATTGTAATCCAATCTATTGATTTTGAAAGAGGCGGCTTAGTCCGCCTTTTTTTTGAATTAATATGTTGTTCTTTATATTGTCTGAATCTATTGTTTATGCTAGAGAAGAATTTCAGAAACATTTCTTGCAGTACCTGCCTTCGTAGAAAAGATAATTTATTGGGAGGTTTGATGGGAGACGAAATAGCGCACTTGGAGGATCATAAATCATGTAATTACTACAAGAAAAATCAAACGCTTTTTGTGGAAGGTTCATACCCACGGGGCGTTTTCTGTATAAATGAGGGAAAGATTAAGATTTTTAAACGTGGTGATGAGGGCAAGGAACAGATTATTCAGATTGCAAAAGGAGGCGAACTCGTAGGATTTCGCACAATGTTCACGGAGGATGCATATAAGGTATCTGCTGAGACCCTTGAAGAGAGTAATATTTGTTTTATTAGAAAGGAAGATTTTCTTCCCATGTTGGATACGAATCCAATGTTAAGGAATGGGATTTTAAAAGAACTTTCGCGAGAACTAGCGGCACGGGCTGATTTTATTACGAATATGGCTCAAAAATCCGTTCGACAACGTTTAGCCTTTAGTTTATTGCTGTTAATGGAGGTTTATCAAGACGAGCCTATTAATCTTTCCAGAGAGGATATGGCAAATTTTGTGGGTACAGCCACCGAAACGCTAATTCGCTTGTTGAAGGATTTTAAAGACGAAGGCTTAATTGAAACCAATACACGAAAAATAACGGTATTAGACCCTAAAAAATTACTTTCGGTCTCAGGTCATTAGCACAATTCAACGAAATTCTCCAATACGATATGGCCATAGTTTCCTGAACTTTCAGGGTGAAATTGAACGCCATAAATTTTGCGGGTTTCATGCTGCATCACTTCATTCACGCATTCATCGGAATTTGCAACCAATTCAAATTCATTTGGAATCGAAATCCCTTCACAATGATCTTCCTGCATTTCAAATACATCAGGTAATCGATACAACAGTGGACAATCGACAAATTGTTCAATTTCGTTCATGGATCTACAATCGCGCATGCGTGAGCCGAACGCCTCATAACTCAAACCAATCAGTTGATGTCCAAAGCAAATCCCGAGCACGGGTTTTTCTGTGGTTTTTATCCATGAAATTTGCGTGAGATAGGGCTCCATATCTTCCTCCGTAATTAAGATTGGAGCACCAGAAACAATGATTCCATCAAATGAATCAATGACATCCCCTGTGACTTCAAAAAAAGGAATTGTTTCATAATCTGAATATTCGTAGACAATTTCCTCTAATTGAGGCACCTTGTTACTTCCACAATCTACGATTAAAATACGTTTCATTCAGGCTTCACGAAATTGATATTACACGTAATGGGACGGTGGTCAGAAAATCGAACCTTGTGCACATTGAAATTTGAACAGTACAGCTCATCGGTATGGAATATATAATCAATTCTTCCGGCTGGTATTCGACCAATGTATGTGACACCAAGTCCAAAACTTGCCTCACGGAAACCATCGGTCATTTTTTTATAAAATTGGTGGTATGTATAGGACATTGGGGTGTCATTAAAATCACCACAAACCACAATAGGGTAGGGTGAGGATTCCATGTGTTCAATCACTTTACGAGCTTGGTCTGCACGTTTGACATAGGCACTATTCATTTTTTTGATCCCAGTTTTCATGAGGGATAAGGTACTAGATTCATTCTTATTGCCAGGCTCACTTAAACGGATGGATTGTAGGTGAACGTTATAAATCCGAAGGGTGTCTTTTCGACAAACAATATCAGCGAAAATACAATAGTTAAAATCCATGGTACCTTGACTGTCAAACATGACATCGCCCCGCGCTATCATGGGGTATTTTGAGAATATAGCAATGCCAAAATTTCGTTTTCCACGTTCATTGTGGGCACTTCGTTCATGATAATCAATGGAATTTAATATGGTACGAATGGAATCATAGGTAACAAAGGATGTGGGTTTATCCTGACGGTAATATTCTTGGAAACATGCGACATCTGGCTGCTCCGAGCGAATTAAATTAAAGATGTTGTCTCTGCTTTCGGTGGTACTGTCATCGTAAACTCCAAAAAGACGAACATTGTATGAGAGTAGTTTTAACGAATTCTCCGTGCTTTCATCTTGAAATACATTGAGCGCAATCAACCTGAGATGAAATGAAAATCCGATGAATAAGACGAATACGCCGACATACTTAAAAGGTAAGTTTCTAAGAAAGGAGAGGATTGTTATTCCCAGGGCAGCAAATACCCAAATTGGGTACAATAATCCCATGTATGGAAGCCAAGAAATACTTTCAGGATGAAAGAATGGGGTAGCATATGAAATCAAGAGCAAGGTGCACGTGATCCAAAGGGAACCTTGTATGATGTTGTCAAAAACTTTCATTATTTACCTTGGTTAAATAAATAATCTTTTTCTTCCCTACTCAAAGATTCATAACCGGATTTTGAGATTTTATCGAGGATTTCATCAATACGTTCTTGCTTCGCTTTCTTCTCGGCATTAAACACCTCGTCCGTTTTGTAGCGTGTATTGGTATTGGGTGAAGGACTACTTTTTCTACTTTTTCGCTGGAACAGTTGATTGATTCTGTAGCACATTGGACGGGCTATGGATATTTTGAACAGCAATGAATCCAAAAAATG
>JBJTWL010000018.1:0-3052 GCA_046081745.1 Flavobacteriales bacterium
CAACTTTAAATACGGGGTGTTGAAGAAAGTGGGAATATGTTTCCGACATGGGCGCAAAGGTACAAAAAAAGGCCAATCTCAGATTGGCCTCGAATTAGTAACATCTATTATTCATCTTCGTCATCAAACGAAAATAAACTACCTGATAAATCATCTTCATCATCCTCGTCAAAAAAACGGTCTTTTTTCCCACTTTTTTTGTAGGCGTCCATTTTAGGTTTTTTCGAGCGATCAACTTCAGTATCTGGTTTTCGCTCTTTCTCTTTAACGACCACTTTTTTCTTTGGATCTAGCTCGAATGGATCAAAAGGAGTTGGAATAAACCCGTCAGGTTCCGGATTTCGTGCCTCGGGTTGATATCCCTCATTGCGTCTCGGGGCATCAGTTCTAGGACTTGATCCTCGGTTATCGCTGCGATCTTCTGCTTTCTTAACAGCAATTGAGCGGCCATTTATGGCATGACCATCCAGTGCATCGATAGCAGCTAAGCCTTCAGACTCGTTATCCATTTCAACGAAAGCAAAACCGCGTGAGCGGCCAGTTTCTTTATCCATAGCGACGGTGGCTTTGTTAACTTTTCCGTATGGCTCAAAGAGCGAACGCAATTGTGCGTTGTCGACACCAAAATCTAGTTTGGCTACGAAAATACTGATCATAACAGGGTAGACACGTTTAAAAGTTGTTTTTACATGCCGAATTTATGAAAAAAATCAGAAGTCCAACCCATTCAATGAGATTCTTATTAAATTTTTATACTTAAGGTAGCATAAATTGAGCGGCCTTGATTGGTTAAAACCCCAGGGCCTGGGTATCCACCACTTCGTCTAATCGGGCTAATTTCATTTAAAAGATTGTTTACTCCAGCCTTAAATTGATAGTTGTCAAAGAATTGCCAACTCGCGCTCACGTCATGTAGGCTGTAAGCGGGTAATAAACCAACGGTCGCCGTTGCATTCGGTTTAAGGGTGTTTGCGGCATCTGCGAAGCAAGCCGCTGTGTAATGAAATTGATAGTTAATCGCAAAATTCCCTGCTTTATATTCGATTCCCGTTCTAATCACTTGTGATGGCGCATATTCCGCTTTTTTCCCAATAATAGATGTGTGCTCATTGTCAGCGATTGCCACATTGTTCCATCGTTTGTATCGCGCATCCACCACAGTCCCACTTACGTACACACTAAGTTGTTCGGTTACCTTGGACATAAATGAGTTGAAAAAACTAACTTCAGCGAAGAATTCAACACCTTTAGATTCTAAATCGCCAATATTCGTTTTTAATGTTGGTCCAAAATCAATAGGGGGAATGGTTCCTATCTTGTTATTGTATCGAATATAAAAGGCATTTATATCGTATGTGAAATTTATTCTTCTAAACAGTTTATTCCCTTTGATTCCGAATTCACTGCTAAACCCATGCACATCAGTCATGTTGGAGTCTACAATTTCTGTAGTTGATGAGGGGATTAATTCACTATACATCACAGGACGATAATTTTGATTGGCATTGGCATATAAGGTGACGTTTAATGAAGGATTTTTAATGAATGAATATTTAGAACTCACGCCACCGAGTAAGAGGTATCGATCTTTCGATTGCTCAGAAATAAACCCACCACTAACTTGGTTTGTTCGGCCACTCATGGTTGAAGAAATCATTTCAGCGCGCATCCCAGGTATGATGCTTAATCGCTTTCCAACACTGAATAAATTCTCAAAAAATAAAGCGGTATTTTGGGTTTGTAAATCAAGATCTCGTTGGAATACCTGGCCTGAATTGGCTGCGCTCACTGATAAATCAAAGTCACTTCCACCGGTGCCGATTCCTTTTTGCAAGCGTTGAATATCACTCAAACAGTAGCGTATTCCTCCATTAAATACGTGATTCACTCCCGCGAACTTGTAGGATTTAGTCAGTCTGAATTCACTTGAAACAGTATTATATATATCCAAATCCACATCACGGTGATTATACGACCCTAGGGTAGAATTAAAGGTGTCCGCTACATTAATTGCTTTTAAGAATCCTACACTGTTTCTATTTCCATGTAAATAATTAAGCGTTGCATGAAGTTTGAATGTGGAACTAAAATTATGATATAGCTGGATTGAGGCCATTTTCCAAGGCAGTTCAAACCAATTTCTACTGCGTAAAGAGGTATCAGGATGTTGCGTCGCCATAGTGTCATGGAGTCCACCTGCTTGTTGACTTAAGTAGTAACTGTTATTATATTCTGCCGTGATTTTCCCTTTTTTCAAGGTATATCCGATTTTAGCGAAATATGATGAGGTGAAATATCGACTGTTCATTCGAAATCCTTGAGCCTGTCTATGGTGCATAAAACCATAGTATGTCCATTTTCCTGATTTGCCTCCGATGGCATTGTAACTGTTGAACATCCCGAATGATCCGGCCGTATGTGATCCTTCATAGGACAAGGTGCGATCGCCTAATTGATCTTTAAGTTGATAATTAATCATACCTCCAAATTGAGATCCATACTGCAATGCAGAAGATCCACGATATACTTCAATACTTGAAACCGCATCCAGGGTTGGCGTGAAATATGATTCGGGATACCCAGCAGGGTCCGCGGAGATGTCGTACCCGTTTTGACGCATGTTGAATTCCCATGAACGGTTTGCGCTTAAACCACGCGTTGAAATGCTTGTTTGTAAACCGGACGCATCGTGTTCAGAAACAAAAATCCCAGGCGTCTTTCGAAACACTTGACGGTAATTATTGGTTGATAAATCCATTTCCCGTGTATTTAGTAATAGAACTTCCACTTTTTTACCTGCTACCAGTTTATAATTGTAAATCGAATCGGGAATAAATTTCGTCACTGGATATGACCTAACTACTACATCAGAGGTGATTTTATTCTTGTCTTGTCCATGAAATAACCCAGGTAAAATCAGGATCGAAAATAAGATGAATTGAGTGTTTCGCATTGTCTTGTTTGAGATTGCAAAGTAAGCTCGGAGTCGAACAATATTCAATACCTTAAAAATGGTATTTTAGAATCATTCTAAATAAATACCTCAAAAGAG
>JBJTWL010000019.1:0-5523 GCA_046081745.1 Flavobacteriales bacterium
TAAAAATGCGAAGGGCCCTGGATGAATATATCATACAAGGGGTGAAAACCACCATCCCGTTTCATCAAAAATTAATGCTTGATCCTAAGTTTATTGAGGGGGATTTTACTACAAAGTTCATGGAAACCTTTAATTTGTAAGGTCAAAAGCGCTAAATAATAATTTTCCGGACATTCTAAAAGGGGATTTGCTAAATTTAGTGCAACTCTCCTACTATGAACTACGTTGCTAAATATGTTAGCGCTCAATTAACCACTCCAAAGTTTCTCAAATTAGTTGGACTGTTCTTTTTGTTAATAGTAAGTTTCGGTCCGTCAGTTTTTGCCCAGGCATTTTGCAATAACCCATTGGGTTCTTTGGCTCCGAATTTAAATTGGCAGTATGTGTCCCACAATGACTTGGGGTATTACACCTTCAACGCAACAGCCGGGTGTACCTATCAATTTACCTATTGCAATAGTTTAGCCCCATCAGCATCCTATACGGGGGATACTTACATAACCATTTCTACTGGGGCGACCAGCGGGGCAATTGTCACGAATGATGATTATTGCGGACTAGGCTCTTACCTTTCGTGGACCGCCCCTTCCACAGGGCTTTTTTATTTTAATGTGGGAAATTGTTGCTCCCCCCAATGTGGGTCAATATCGACGAGGACCTTTGGTTATCGATCTACCAATTGTGCGGGCACAACACCCTCACCCACGGGGATTACCGCCACGGCTACAACAATTTGTGCTGGACAAAGCACTACCCTTACGGCTCAGGGTGCCTTTGGAACCCAGTTTTGGTATACAGGTTCTTGCGGAGGATCACAAGTAGGAACGGGCGCGACCCTAACCGTAACGCCCAACACGACCACCACCTATTTTGTTAACAACAACAGCAACGGTCAATTTGGAGCGAATTGCGCCACAATTACCATAACCGTGAATCCTGCTCCAGTGGCACCAACTGTTTCTGGAAACCTGGTGTTCTGCGGTTCTGCAAGCACAACATTAACCGCCTCCGGAGGCGCAAATTATTATTGGTATTCAAACTCAGCCGGGACAAATCAGGTGGCAACAGGCCCTACGTTCACTACTCCCGTTTTGAATACTACCACAACGTATTATGTGTCTAGTGGTCAAATTGCACCACCGGTGCCAGGCAATCCTGTTACGTTCAATTATACGGGAGGCGTGCAAACCTATACTGTGCCGGCAGGAGTAAGCGCTTTAAATGTGGACATTCGCGGTGGAGGCGGCGGAATTTCAGGAGGGATACAAGGGGGACAAGGGGGTAGAATTACAGGGACGATTCCGGTAATGGCAGGAACCACCTATAACATTATTGTTGGTGGGGCGGGTCAACCTAGAACCTATAATCGTTCTGCTTCAGGCGGGGGAGGGTTTTCTGGCGTATTACAAGGGACCACCCATTTAATTTCAGCAGGTGGTGGCGGCGGAGCCGCAGGCGATGGTGCAGCTGGTGGAGCTGGAGGCGCTGGAGGCGCTCAAAATGGAGTTACTGCCCCGTGCGGTGCTGGAGGTGCAGCAGGGGTTGGAGGGCCTTCTGGCGGAGTTGGTGGAGTAGGAATTGCCAATGGTGGTAATGGAACGAATGCTGGTGGTGGAAATGGGGGAAATGGGGGGAATAACCGTGCGGCAGGTGGCGGCGGCGGTGGTTTTGGTACAAACCCGGGTAGTGGTGGAATTCAAGCTTCGGTCGGCGGGCAGGGAGGAAACGGAGGTTTTGGCGGCGGTGGCGGCGGCGGCGGCGGCGGATGGGGCAGCACGAACGATAGATTGTCGGCAGGAGGCGGCGGCGGCGGCGGTTACGCTGGCGGTGGGGGCGGAAGTGTAGGCCTCAATTGCGGATCCGGCGGCGGCGGCGGCGGCGGTGGTGGAAGTAACTATGCTGGACCTGGTGCCACGAATGTTGCTAGTACAATAGGTGGGGGCGGAAGCGCTGGAGGAAATGGCCAAGTAATAATCACTCCTATTGCAGGAGGCGGCGGTTGCCCAAGCCAGTTAACGCCCGTCACAATTACGGTAAATCCTTCCCCAACAATCACGGTATCAGGAGTAACCATCTGTTCGGGACAAACCGCAACGCTAACGGCAACAACAAACATGCCCGGAGGAACTTTTTCATGGTCTCCAGGGAATCTTTCGGGAGCCACGATTAATGTAGCGCCAAATGCAACAACACAGTACACGGTAAGTTATACGCTAGCGGGCTGCGGAACGGTTACAGCTACAGCCACAGTAACCGTAAATCCTTCCCCTGTTGCTCCAACAGCGAACAATGTAACCTTGTGTGGTCCTGGAACAGCAACATTAACGGCAACGGGAGGCCAAAACAATAACTATACGTGGTATTCAAACTCAAACGGAACGGGCCAATTAGCTACAGGGACGAGTTATACCACCCCAACCCTATCAACAACAACGACATATTATGTGGGTACGGCCGCCCAAGGCGGTGCAGTGAATGGTACGCAAACGTTTAATTACACGGGAGGCGTTCAAAGCTTTACCGCGCCGGTAACGGGTAATTATACGGTAACTTTATTTGGTGCCCAGGGAGGAAATGGATTGAATACAACAGGGGGATTAGGCGGTCAAGCCACGGGATCCTTAGCATTAACGGCAGGTCAAACGATAAGTGTATATGTTGGAGGGAAGGGCGGTAATGCAGGTGGCGTGATGGGCTGGAATGGCGGGGGACAAGGCGGATTAGATGTTGGAGCAAGTCAACATGGAGGTAGTGGTGGTGGAGCAACAGATATACGCGTTGGAGGAACAGGGTTAGCAAACCGAGTAATCGTAGCGGGAGGCGGAGCCGGAGGCGGAAGAGATGGTGTTACAGGAGTTGGAGGAGGCACATCAGGAACAACGAGTGCAAACTTTACGTCAGGCTACGGAGGTACAGGAGGTACGCAAGTAGGAGGAGGAGTAGCATGGACACTAACCCGTGGAGCAACGAACGGAGCTTTAGGCATTGGTGGCAATGGCTCAACGGGCTATAACGCTGCGGGCGGCGGCGGCGGCGGCGGTGGATACTATGGCGGCGGTGGAGGAACATCAACGCAAGACCACGGTTCGGGATGGTCAGCAGGTGGTGGGGGCGGTTCGTCCTTTCTTGGAGGAGTAACCGGAGGGAGCACCACCCAGGGGGTAAGAAGTAATGATGGTTTATGTACGATTACGTGGTCCATCAATACGATTGGATGCCCTTCGGCGTTAACACCAGTAACGGTAACGGTAAACCCCGTTCCGGTGGTAACGGTAACCAATGCGACAGTATGTGCGGGTCAACAAGCAACATTAACAGCAAGCTCAACGGTTGCAGGAGGAACGTTTACGTGGACTCCAGGCGGAACGACAGGATCAACGCTCACGGTTACCCCAAACACAACAACGACATACACGGCAACGTATACCGTAGCGGGCTGTCCAGCAGTAACAGGAACAGGCACGGTAACAATCACCCCACTTCAACCAATTACGGGGACCTTGTCTGCTTGTTTGGGCTTAACGTCACAATTAGCGAATGCAGTAACGCCAGGTACATGGAGCAGTTCTAATACGGGGGTTGCAACGATTTCTGCCACAGGATTAGTAACAGGAGTTAGTGCAGGAACGAGCACGATCACATACAACGCATCCAATGGATGCAGTACGACGAGTCAATTTACGGTATATCCACAACCGGTATTAACAGTTACCCCAAGTAATGTGTTATGTTTTGGAGGAAGCGGATCGGTAACGTTGAGCGCATCAGGGTCCAATGCACCGTATACATACGGAGGCTCACCAACCCAGAATTTACAACCGGGAACGTATACGTACACGGCAACAAGTGTTAATGGCTGTGTTTCAGCATCGGTATCGATTACCATAACGCAGCCACAGGCAGGATTATCATTAAGCACTACGCAAACGAATGTCTTGTGTTTTGGAAACAGCACGGGATCAGTGAATTTAACCGTAACAGGAGGAACGGCGCCATATACGTATGCATGGAGTAACAACACGACGCAAGAAGACCCAACAGGATTAGCATCAGGAACATATACGGTAACCGTAACCGATGCAAACGGTTGTACGGCAACGACTACAGTAACGATAACGCAGCCACAAGCAGGATTATCATTAAGCACAACGCAAACGAATGTGGGATGTTTTGGAAACAATACGGGAGCTGTAGATTTAACTGTGACGGGTGGTACAGCACCGTATAGTTATTTATGGTCAAACAACGGAACGGTAGAAGATCCAACGGGCATGTTATCTGGAACGTACACGGTAACAGTAACCGATGCAAACGGATGTACTTCAACAACAACAGTCACGATCACTCAACCCCAGGCGCCACTGGCATTAAGTACCACCCAAGTGAATGTGTTGTGTTTTGGGAACAGTACAGGATCGATAAACTTAACCCCAACGGGCGGTACGGCACCATATACCTACGCATGGAGTAACAATACCACCCAAGAAGACCCAACGAACTTAGCAGCAGGAAGCTATACAGTTACGGTAACGGATGCGAACGGTTGTACCGCCCAGACCAGCGTAACGATAACCCAGCCACAAGCGCCTTTAGCACTAAGCACGACACAGGTGAATGTATTGTGCTTTGGAAACAGCACGGGATCGGTGAACTTAACCGTAACCGGAGGAACTGCCCCATACACCTACGCGTGGAGTAACAACACCACACAAGAAGACCCAACGAACTTAGCGGCAGGAAGCTATACCGTTACGGTAACGGATGCGAACGGTTGTACCGCCCAGACCAGCGTAACGATAACCCAGCCACAAGCGCCTTTAGCACTAAGCACGACACAGGTGAATGTGTTGTGCTTTGGAAACAGCACGGGATCGGTGAACTTAACCGTAACAGGAGGAACGGCGCCATACACGTATGCATGGAGTAATAACACCACGCAAGAAGACCCAACAGGACTAGCAGCAGGAACGTACACGGTAACGGTAACGGATGCTAACGGATGTACTTCAACAACAACAGTAACGATAACCCAACCCCAGTCAGGGCTATCCCTTAGTACGACGCAGGTGAATGTGTTGTGTTTTGGTAATGCTTCCGGCACAATTAACTTGACCGTTGTAGGTGGGACTCCAGCCTATGGGTTCCAATGGTCCAATGGATTAACAACGGAGGACCTCAATTCGCTTATTGCTGGGACTTATACGGTAGTAGTTTCCGATAACAGCGCCTGCACCGCCACAACCACAGTAACGATAACCCAGCCACAAGCGCCTTTAGCACTAAGCACGACGCAGGTGAATGTGTTGTGTAATGGTAACAGTACAGGATCGATAAACCTAACGGCAACGGGAGGTACTTCGCCATACACGTATGCATGGAGTAACAACACAACCCAAGAGGATCCTACGAACCTAACCGCAGGGACGTATACAGTCACGGTAACGGATGCGAATGGATGTACGGCGACAACGACGGTAACCATAACCCAGCCACAAGCGCCTTTAGCACTGAGTACGACGCAGG
>JBJTWL010000020.1:0-36407 GCA_046081745.1 Flavobacteriales bacterium
ATACACGGTTCCTGCATTTAATTGACCGCTTCTCTTTAATTGATCGTATTCAGCAGTTGAAATATTTACCGAGTTTTTTTGTGCGAAAGCGGCTCCTGCCACCATCACGCAGAGGTAGATTAGTTTTTTCATAACCGTAAAATTAAGGGTTTCTTGTTAGCGATAACGAGGCAGTACTATTCGCGTTGCCTTGGCGCAAAAAAAAAGCCCGAAATTTTCGGGCTTGAAGTTGCTTAATTACGTAGTAATTAGTGTTTCGATAAATAATCGGCAACACCGTCGAAACTTGGCTTCATGGCGGCATCTCCCTTCTTCCAATTGGCTGGACATACCTCGCCGTGTTCTTCGAAATACTGTAAGGCGTCTACCATGCGAAGGGCTTCGTCCACGTTTCTTCCGAGTGGGAAGAAGTTGACCAACTGGTGCATCACAGTCCCCGATTTGTCGATAAGGAACAAACCTCGGTATGCGATCATTGGACCATTGGCCGTTAGGGTGCCGTCCATGTCGTACTCATATTCTCCAGCAAGAACTCCGTATGCTTCAGAAATGGTTTTGGTGGTATCGGCAACGATGGGATATTTCACGCCTTCAATTCCACCTTTGTTTTTGGGTGTTTGCAACCAAGCCCAGTGGGATTCTTGGGTATCGGTAGAACAGGCCACAACTTTTACGCCTCGCGCTTCAAATTCGCCAAGGGCATTTTGAAAAGCATGCAATTCGGAAGGGCATACAAAGGTAAAATCCTTAGGATAAAAGAAGAATAAGACATGGTTTTTTCCAAGGTATTGGTCCAAGGAAAAGTCGTTCACAATTTCACCGCCATTTACCACGGCAGCAGCTCTAAATAATGGGGCTTTCTTTCCTACAATAACTGACATAATGTTGAGTTTTAAAGATTATTTCAAAGGTAAAACAAACCAAGACGCTGGATGTTTTTCGAAGTTTAAATATTTTCAAAAAATGAAGGGGTTTACTTTTATTTACCCATTTCTGCGACGAAATCATCGTACGACAGCGGCTTCATCTTTAAACTTGCATTCGTTTTGAAGTATTGCGTGAGTTTCTCCTCAGCCAATTGGTCATAAATGCTATTTGCCTGATCCTTTTTTGTAAGTAATTCACGGGCTGATGCTTCTAGTTCAGCATCTTCAGGAGCGGGCAAGCCATATTGCGCGTAATTGCTGATAATTAGCCCTTTGGTAAATGCCAATACTTCCTCATACACAAGTTTCGTATCGGAATCTTTAAAGATTTTGGTTTGGATTAATTGCCATTTTAATGATTTCAAATAGGCTTCAAATTCCTTTTCGATGTCTTCATCGGCAATGGGATTGGTGGCACTCAACTTAATCCATCGCTTTAAGAATGCCTCTGGAAACGTAATTTGAACATCAGCTATTAGGGAGTCATATACCTTTCGGGTCATTAATCGATCGGCATCTCTTTCAAACATTTGCTCCAAATCTTTTGAAACACGAGCTCTTAGGCCCGCTTCATCGGTGATTTCACCGTCTTGGAATAGTTTGCTAAATAATTCCGCATTCAATTCGGCCAACTCCATGCGCTTAATATCGGTCACCTTAAATTCAAATGCAACATCAGTAGATGGAAGTGTTTCAGGCGTTAACCCCAATAAAGATGCTTTATCGGCCTCATCTTTGGACACCATGCTTGGATCCAATTGAAAAACATCGTTTATTTTTTTTCCGATTAATAATTGTTTGGATGCTGGATTTTCAATGAATTCGATAGAAAGGGTTGTACTATGAGTAATCCCACCCTCCTTGATCGAACCGTCTGCCAATAATTCGGTAAATGTACCTACCATCAAATCTTTATCACCGGATACTTCTACACTCATCATCTTACCGTATCGACGTTGAATATCTTCAATTTGTTGACTTACCAATTTGTCATCCACACGAACGGTATTGTATTCTATCCCTTTTTTAAGGACTGATTGATATTCAAAAGAAGGAGACATTCCAATTTCAAAGGTGAATTTAAATGTACTTGGAGCCTCAAATGATCCTTCCATAGCATGAGCTTCTGATGGAATTGGATTGCCAAGAATATCCAAATTATTTTCGCGGATGAAATTGTATACCCCTTCGTTTGCAAGTTTATTCAGTTCCTCGGCAAGGACTGCTTTACCGTAACGTTTCTCAATAATTCCAGCAGGAGTGTGTCCAGGTCGGAATCCTGGAATGTTGGCCGTTTTACGATACTTTTCTAAGGTGTTTTTTACCTTTTGGCTATAGTCTGACGTTTGAATTTCCACAGTGAGTAATCCATTCAACGCATCAAGTTCTTGACGAAGTACGTTCATATTTTGTCTCTTTAAAGTTCAAAAAAAAAGGTCCCGAATTCACGAGACCTTAAAGGTGCGGATGGAGGGACTCGAACCCGCACACCTCTCGGCACTAGATCCTAAGTCTAGCGTGTCTACCAATTTCACCACATCCGCTAATCCAATTAAAAGGCTCCGTTGAGCAAATTGGAGCACAAAGATACAAAAGAAATGAAAAGTAGCAAATTGTTGTTAGGTATGGATTAAAAATCAAATGCTTGGAATGTTCAGCTTTGATTTTCCTACCGATTTTGTTCTTTGAGCGAACTGCGGATTTCTTTCATGAATTCAGAGGCAAAAACAAAGGCTTCAATCTCAGGATTGTCCGTGGTAATTATCGTATGACGATTCCCTTCCCACCATTTTTTACCTTGATAAATAAAAAGCACATTATCACCAATTTCCATTACACTGTTCATGTCATGCGTAATCACGATGGTGGTTATGCCATATTCATAGGTGATGTCTTTAATCAAACTGTCAATGACAATCGCTGTTTTAGGGTCAAGCCCTGAATTAGGTTCATCGCAAAACAAATACTTTGGATTCATTGCAATGGCTCTTGCGATTCCAACACGTTTCTGCATGCCTCCAGAACATTCCGAAGGATATAAAGCATTTCTTCCGTGAAGATTTACGCGTTCCAAGCAAAAGTCAACGCGATCTTGCATTTCTTTCTTGGTCATTTTTGTAAACATCGAAAGCGGAAACTTCACGTTCTCTTCAACCGTCATCGAATCAAAAAGTGCACTTCCTTGAAATAACATTCCGATTTCTTGTCGGATAACAGAACGGTCGGTTTTATCCATCGATGTAAAGTCGCGCCCATTGAACAATATCTGACCCGAATCCACTTCATGTAAGCCAACCATGGACTTGGCCAATACCGATTTCCCTTGTCCGGATTGACCAATTATTAAGTTGACACGTCCAGGTTCAAAATCCGCGCTGACATCAAAAAGCACTTGTTGCTTTCCGAACGTTTTATTAATATTTCTCACATTAATCATTACAACAACATGAGTTTGGTGATAATAAAATTCGCAACAAGGATAACCACGCTACTAACTACTACCGCTTTAGTAGAAGACTTACCTACATCGAGTGAGCCCCCTTTAACATAATATCCGTAGAACGAGGATACCGATACAATGATAAAACCAAATGCAACCGTTTTAGTTAAGGCATAGGTGATATTACTGGCGTCAAAAAATGAACGTAACCCTAAAATATATGTTTCTGTACTTTGTAAATCAGAAACTACCAAGGCCACAAAACCACCAATCATCGCAAGAAACATCGAGAATATTACAAGGATTGGGAAGTAAACAACAGCCGCTAATATTTTGGGTAATATCAGGTGATTGAGTGAATTGACACCCATAATTTCTAAGGCATCAATTTGCTCTGTTATGCGCATTGTCCCAATCTCAGAGGCTATATTTGATCCAACCTTTCCGGCTAATATTAAAGAAATAATGGTGGGTGAAAATTCAAGAATAACACTGGATTGGGTAATATAACCCACTGTGTAATCGGGTAGAAGTGGGCTATCCATATTGGAGGCAGTTTGAAGCGAAATTACCGCGCCAATAAACGTTGACATCAAGGCGACAATTGGAATGGAATTGATTCCTATGTATTGAACTTCATCCATGAACATTTTCCAAAAAATGTTCGTTTTGCGAGGCTTTCGTATGACCCAACCCAACATCAAAAAATAGGCGCCTATGTTTCGTATGTACTTCACGTGGATAAAGGTAATATTTATTTTGAGCTGTTCGGTGGAACATATTCCTGTTTATCTTTGAATCGGTGGAAAAATTATCTAAATACCAACAGACTTTTTCGAAATTTGTACCTGAGTGCTTTTCTCACTTTTTAGCAAGTTTGCTCGTAGAATCTGGGGTTCATTTTAAAATAGTAAAGTCAAGAAAAACTAAGTGGGGGGACTTTCGTCCAAAAAACTTAAACGGAAAACCTCAAATAACGGTGAATGGGGATTTAAATCCTTATGCATTTTTAATTACTACCCTACACGAATTTGCACACCTACACACCTTCCAGCAATTGGGAATGCGTGTTGCACCTCATGGAGAAGCATGGAAAAAGAATTTTCAAAAGTTGATTGCAGTGATTATTGATCATCCTGAACTTCCACCTTCGTTGCGTACGGCTTTGAATAAGTCGTTTCGTTCATTGAAGGCTTCCTCTTGCACTGATATAGCCTTGAGTCGTGCCTTGGCCAGTTTTGACCAAGATGATGACACGGTTATCACATTAGAAAAGCTCCCAAAAAACAGTAAATTTGTACTGAATAATCGTACGTTTCAAAAAGGTTTAAAACGAAGGACGCGATTTGAATGCCTTGAATTGAGTTCTAATCGAACCTATCTGGTGCATTTAATGGCAAAAGTTCAATACATTAAAGATGAAGAATAATACATACAGTTTAATTATGGCCGGTGGAGTGGGCAGTCGCTTTTGGCCTATGTCCACACAGCATAAACCTAAGCAATTTCTTGATGTATTGGGCATTGGAAAATCACTATTGCGCTTGACCTTTGAACGCTTGTTAGGAATTTCTGACGTATCAAAGATTTACATATTAACCAATGAGCGATACCGAGAACTCGTGCTCATGCAATTGCCCGAATTAACCAAAGACCAAGTAATTTGTGAGCCCGAACGAAAAAACACTGCTCCTTGCATTGCCTTCGCAGCGGCTAAGATTTTATCCTTAGATGCCAATGCTACCTTGGTGATTTCTCCTTCGGATCATTTAATTATCAATACACCGCGTTTTGAAGGCTTGGTTCATACCGCCATCGAGGAGGCAAATCAGGGAACTTTAGTTACCTTAGGAATTCAGCCTTCACGTCCCGATACCGGTTACGGTTACATTGAAGTGGAATCAGGAACGCATGCTTCAGGTTCCGTTAAGCATGTTCAACGATTTTGTGAGAAACCTACCTTGGATGTGGCGCAATCGTTTGTTGAATCTGGTAATTATTTTTGGAACGCTGGCATTTTTATATGGCGAGCCGATGCTATTTTAAACGCAATGAATTTATATTCACATGCATTGTATCAAATTTTTTGTGGCGCTATGGACGCGTATAATACCCCGATGGAGGATGGATTTATGCGCAGTGCTTTTGCCGCCGCAGAGGACATTTCCATTGACTTTGCTGTAATGGAACATGCTACCAATGTTTCTGTAGTTGTTTCTGATTTTGATTGGAGCGATCTCGGCACCTGGGGTAGCTTAATCGACCATATGGAAAAAGATACAAAAGGCAATGCGGTGGTGGGTGAAAACGTGCATCTTTTTGATACAAATAATTGTTTGATCCATTTACCAAAAGATAAAGTGGTGCTCTTGGATGGCATCAAAGACACCATTATTGTGGAATCAGATGGAATGCTCATGATTCTGAGAAAAGACAAGGAACAAGAATTGAAAAAGTACCTTCAGTCGATTCAACAATCCAATCCAGAACTGTTTTTATAATGGTTAAAATTAGAACCATTGAGTTAGGTGATTTCCCGCTCCTATTAGCCCCTATGGAGGACGTGAGTGATCCTCCGTTTCGTGCCTTGTGTAAAAAACACGGGGCGGACATGATGTATACTGAGTTCATTTCTTCTGAAGGCCTCATACGTGATGCGGTTAAAAGCATACAGAAAATGGACATTTTTGAATATGAACGTCCCATCGGAGTTCAAATATTTGGATCTGATGAAGAGAGTATGGTGCGTGCAGCGCAGATTATTGAACAAGTAAAGCCTGATTTAATTGATATCAATTATGGGTGCCCGGTAAAGAAAGTGGCATGCAAAGGAGCAGGAGCAGGTTTACTGCAGGATGTACCGAAAATGGTTCAATTAACCAAAGCAGTGGTGAACGCAGTAAAAGTTCCAGTTACCGTTAAAACGCGCCTAGGTTGGGATGATTCTACTAAGAATATCGTTGAAACTGCGGAGCGCTTGCAAGATATCGGGATTGAAGCATTGACGATACACGGTAGAACGAGAAAACAAATGTATAAAGGGGAAGCTGATTGGACCTTAATAGGTGAGGTAAAGAATAATCAGCGCATGCGTATTCCGATTTTTGGAAACGGAGATATTGATTCACCGGAGAAGGCCCTAGAATATAAAGATACGTATGGGGTTGACGGAATTATGATTGGAAGGGCATCCATTGGTTATCCTTGGATTTTTAACGAAATAAAAGCGTTTTTAAATTCCGGAGAACATCTTAGTCCTCCAACCTTCCGGGAACGAATGGATGCAATAGAAGAACATTTGAATTTTAGTATTCAATGGAAAGGCGAAAAGGTGGGAATCGCCGAAATGAAACGCCACTACGGGAATTATTTTAAAGGAATCCCTCACTTTAAACCCTATAAATCAGCCCTTGTTTTAGCGAATGAATTAGAAGAGGTTCAAGCAATAATGACTGAAATTAAAGAAGAATTTTTGAGCGCTTCAAATTACTAATGGTTTTTTTTCTTCCTATTTTTTGTCCGTTGTAAATAGTTGATTAAGGGTTTAACAGGAAAATTAACTTGAAGTTCAATACTTTTTTGTTGAATACTTCCCACTGTAATATTGAAAGGTGTTCCCTCATATTCCCAAATCAAATAGTTTCCTGGATTAGCTTCGAGCGTAGGGAAACCAGATGCTGAAGTAAACATGTAATATGAATCATCATATTTCATGGATAGAAGTGGTGAAAAAAGGAAGCGTAATTTTTGATCTTCACTTCGTAGTAACCCTTTTCCGAAAAGCGCATTAATAAACGATTTTCCTTGAGCTTGGGTGTTGAAGGCGGCTGTGTAGCCGGGCACTTGAATACGTTGGATCTTGACCACTTCTTTGACATTAAAGTCCTCATCGAATTCTGAAGTAATAATGCGTTGCGTGGCATTTACAAGACCCCCTTCGCGGAACGATAGGTCGCCTCCCCAATCATTAAAAAAGTCACCCGTAGGAAAACTGATTTTTTTACCCATTTCATGCAGTTTTCCAATCATTTTTTGTCCCGTTTTACTTCCCTTAATGCTAGGCGAAATATGGAGTTCGATGGCTTTTGAATCGTTGGTAGAATTCGGTAAACCCATAGCCTTAGATTTTTTAAAAATTCCATGGGGCTCTCGGGAATGTAGAAAGCACTTCACATGGAGCTCGGTGGTGTCATTATCGTGGGCAAAGATTCCGTAATCAAATCCCCAAGACTGGAGGGCAACACTTTCTGAATAAACCACTAGATGTTCGTTGCGAAATTCTTTTTTTTCTTGAAATCGTTTCCATGAAGGCCTTATATCCCCAGATTTCACAGATTGCACCTCGCTCATGCGTTTTGGAAATTGGTTTCCAGTGTATAAAAAAAGATAGTTTTTTTCATACGCAATTTTAAGGTTGAATTCACTGAAATGAAAAATTCGGACTTGATCCGTGGAAGAGTCTACTATGGTTGTATTTTTTCTGAAACGGTCTATTCCATTAATTACCTTCGACGAATCATTTAGCTGCAATAGTGCTCCCCATTCATCTCGTGCTTCATTGAAAAATAGGTAGACAGGGGTTTGTATATTAATCCCGTGGTGTTTCGCCTGACCTAATAAAAATTCTGGAGAGGCAAATTCACGAACAGGCAACTTGAATTTGAATAATATGGGATTTATTTCCTTGCTAAATTGAAGTGATTTAAGGCGCACTAAATAATCTGACTCGGGCAATCTATCCACCAATTGAGGTGTTGAATTGAATCGAAAGAAGTTACTTCGTACGACTAAAACGCCACCCAATACTGCTATGAGAATTATGAAGAAAACACCTTTATTTAGTGACTTCACAGTTACTTAGTTATCAAATACAGGGTATTCAACATGTCCAACAAATGCTTCCCAGAATCTTCATTGGTTTCAAATGAATAAGAAAGGGTTAATTCGGTTTTATTGATCGTTGTTTTGCCAGAACGCATAATCATATTACCAGATTTTCCTTTTAATGATTCCATCAGTGGTTGTTGTTCTGGAAGTAAAAAATCAACCGGAAATTGACTCGCTACCGCTTTTAAATCAGCATATCCGCACATGGAACCTGAATTTTTTATTGATTTTAGTGTCTTACTGTTAAGTCCTTTTTTGCCATAGCCTTCCCAATGATTCATAGCCAAGTCCTCATCATTGGTAAAAATAAACAACCCGTCTGTATTGATCATGTATACGGGTGCAGCATCGAAAATCGCTTGCTTGTAAACCCAGTAATTTCCAATTTTTTCAAATTTACTGGTTACCTTACTTAAGTGATCCAAAATTAATTCTGGAACATCCGGTCTCGCTGTAGTAAAGCCCAGTGTGAATATGGGCATATCTTCTTCTGCATCCGTTTCCCGTTCACCATATTCAAAGGTATCTTCATTATAAAAGAATTCAATTTTTCGAGTTTTAACCTTTTTAATTCCATTGAATGTTCCAAACATGGTTCCTTTGTAAGTCTCAAATAAGGCATCTTTATTAATGAATTCATTCGCTAACTTTAAAAGCAACACATTCATGGAAAGCTCAACGTTTTTTTCCTTACTAAGCATAGGAAGAATAATTTCATAGGCCTTCTCATAGGCTTTTTTTAAGTTAATGTTGTAAGTAAAGTATGCAGATTGATCTTGCTTGATATAGTTGGAAATTCGTTTATCGAATTTGGAATCATTCATTTCCGTATAGATAGAACCTAGGGGCTCACTATACGCGGCTGAAATATTGAAATCGATCGCCTTGTCTTTTAAAACTAAATCACCCGTAATAACATTGCCTTCATAAAGTTCTTGAATATCAAGGTAAAGCGTTGGCAATACTGACTTAAGGTACCATAAGTTTTTCGCGCGGTCAAAATTCCGTTCGTTATCCATGTAGAAAACGCCAGCCACTGGATGTAATAAAACCTCCTGAAACTTTGGGTACAACGCGTATAGGGATTGTCCTTCCTTGAATAACCCATTAAGTACGGTATTTAAATACTGATTTTGTAATACAAATTGTACGCTATCTCGTAGTTCATTATAGTTTTTTTCGCGCAGGTCATACGCTAAATCTTGTTTCATGAGTTCTTCATCGCTAAGCTCCACATCCATTTCAAACCCGTTGTAATAGGGTGAGAGATTACCCCGAGAAAACCAAATGGAGTCGGTGATTTCTAGCACGCTAGACTCGATGGGTTCAACACGTATTAGCAGGGCATTATTAGCCTTAATAACAAGGTTATTAAAAAATGATCCAAATACTTTTGTGCCCGCTATGTCTGTAGGAAGTGGATCGAAATCATCAAAAACATTAAAAAGTGCTTTTTCGTTCTTTACACCAAACGTGAATCCAGATAATTCGAAATATTGATTTTTTCCGTAAAAGACATTTAAGCGTTGATCAAAATCGATACCTGCATCTTTCAATGATTTGTTATCCGTTGATCCATCAAATAACTCCTGGTGGATTTCATCCATGAAGTCATATTTAATAAGCTCATCTACCCCGATTTTTTTGAGTACATCAACATTGTTGATACTAAAAACAGTTACAGCTTCTTTTGGAATTATAAATTCTGATCTCTGCCCAAATATCACCAAAGAAACCAGAAAAAATAAAACGGATATATACTGTTTCATACGAGTTATGGAGTTAAGGTAATGGTGTTTTCAATAAGAGAATTATTCAGTTTCAATTCGTAAGTGTTTACTTGAAGCATGGACGCCGTTTTCGCAGGATTTAATTTACAACTTGGGTTGCTTGTTTTTAGAATCGGTTTGTCAAATCTTGATATGCTTGTATATATTCCATTTTTAAGTAAATCAACATCGGAATTTTCAAAGGATTTGGCTTTATTTGCGAGTATGGTTGGAATAATGCGATTCAGGGTTTTTCCATCCCAACTAATCCAGTCTCCTTCGAACGTTTCCTTATCCTTTTCTTTACTCATGGCAAGAAGCACAGATTTTACGCCATCCTGTAATTGAGAAACAGTGTTGAAATCGATTTGGATTTTTAATATGAAATCCGATGAATTAAAATCCGACTTGACCAAGGTAATCCCAGGTTCTTTCGATAAATTGGTTCGAAATTCTACGATTTTAGCTTCGATTTGAGATAATTCAGGAACTTTTCGCCCATTCAAACTGTCTAAAGCAAGTAGCGAATTCACCTTCAGCTTACTTGAACTAAGGTTGATGCTGTATTTAAAGGTTCCTGAACCGTCAGAGTGTACCGTTAAATCATCAATAATTTCAATGCAAGAACTAACCAGTAATGGTAAAAGGAATAAAAGGTATTTAATTTTCATGCCGTTTGTTTCACAAAATTAATACCATATCTCAGAATAATAGGGTTTGTTGCCCAATATTATCAACAATGGGGTGTTGTACTGAAGGGATATTCGGAGTTCTTGAAAAGATGAGTTGTTTGTCAACAACATGAGCGGCCATATCGTCGTCTGCATGTCGCTTGTATTCTTTGATGTTCTTTTCGCTAAGCAAATAGGATTGAACTTCCTGCGGGTCGAGAATAAGTGGCATCCTTTTTTTGTGATTATGTATTTCCTCCATCAATGGGTTTGCAGGGGTGGTTATAATCGAGAAACTCCCAAGTATTTCACCCGTATCGCGGTTTATCCATTCATCAAAAAGTCCAGCCATTGAAAAAATCTCTGACGTCTTTGGATAAATAAAGTATGGTTTTTTCACAGCGCCATGGTGTTGGAATTCAAAAAATCCGGAGGAAGGAACTATACACCGTTGGGAACTCAATAGTCGGTTAAAGCTGGCTTTTTCAGACAGGGTTTCAATACGTGCATTTAGGGTTTTACTGGCAATCTCTGCGGGATTTAAGCCGTTGAACCAGCTGGGGATTAGTCCCCATTGCATGAGTTTAATGCTCGGATCGCGCGTGACAATTCTCCATATAGGGAAGGAAAATCCATTGGCATAATAGGTGGGTTCGGTATGAGGTAAGGTCATAATTTCACGTTGGTATATTTTACCGAGCGTTACATTACTTGAGGTACTTGAATTACTGTAGCACATAACTGATTACAACCAGGTTAAGTCCGAAAATAATGAGATTTTATCAATTACGACATGTACTTGGTTATGTTCAATGTGTACAATAACAACAGGTTCATCCTGCAATGAATGAAGTTCTGTGTCCCAACCTTGTTGTGAGCTGATGCTTAATAAGCGCATTAATGAGGAATAATTTCCTGTAATCTGAATGCGTTGGTATTCCTTGTATGGAACGCATTCATTGGCTTGGATGGCTCCGAGACTGGCATTTTTGTAGGCAGCAATTAAACCCGGGATTCCCAATTTGGCTCCCCCATAATATCGGACCACGACACATCCAACATGGGTGAGTTGATTTGATTTTAATTGGCCTAGAATTGGGAGTCCAGCACTTCCAGAGGGCTCACCATCATCGTTTGCTCGGGTTCTTAATGGTTCCCCATATTGATACGCAAAGCAAAAATGAGATGCCTTGGGGTGTTGTTTTTTAATGCGCTCAAGGTTCATTTTAAATGTGGCTTCATTCAAAATTGGAAACAAGTGAGCAGTAAACGTAGATTTATTATCGCGCAGGGAATACGTGCTTTCATGTGAAACTATAAGTTTCAGTTCGCTCAAATCATGTTAATGAATCGTTAGCTTTTTCTCAAGTTCCTCAAGGTATAATCGGAATTGTTTATCTGTTTCCGACAGGTTTACCACCGTTCTACAAGCGTGGAGAACCGTAGCATGATCTTTACCCCCGCAATGTGCACCAATATTTGCAAGGGACGACTTGGTCATTTTTTTAGAGAAATACATGCTTATCTGACGGGCCTGAACTACTTCACGTTTTCTTGTTTTGGACTTGAGCATTTCGATGGGTAGGTCAAAATAGTCACAGACGATTTTTTGAATGTATTCAATGGATACTTCGCGTGCTGTGTTTTTGACAAATTTGTCAACCATTTGCTTAGCCAAGTCTAAGGAGATGGATTTTTTATTCAGCGAAGATTGCATGAGAAGCGTATTCATTGCTCCTTCAATTTCCCGAATGTTGGTGTTAATCGAATAGGCTAAATACTCAACTACTTCTTTAGGTAGTTCAATACCACTGGCGTACATTTTCTTTTCTAGAATCGCAATACGTGTCTCTAAATCCGGTACATTTAGGTCGGCTGAAAGACCCCACTTGAAGCGCGATAACAAGCGTTGTTCCATCCCTTGCATTTCGACAGGGGCTTTGTCGGAAGTAAGTACAATCTGTTTGCCATTTTGGTGCAGGTGATTAAAAATACTGAAGAATACATCTTGAGTACGTTCTTTACCCGCAAAAAACTGAACATCATCAATGATTAATACATCTACCATTTGATAAAAATGGATAAAATCATTTGTGGTTTGGTTTTTTATAGCATCAATAAATTGGTGCGCAAACTTCTCTGATTGAACGTATAATACCGTTTTATTTGGATGCTGTTCTTTTATAGATAATCCAATGGCATGGGCTAAATGCGTTTTTCCTAGACCTACACCACCGTATATTAATAATGGATTAAATGCAGTTCCCCCTGGTTTGTTCGCTACGGCATATCCAGAGGCACGGGCAAGTCGGTTACAATCACCTTCAACAAAGTTCTCGAAAGTGAAGTTTGGAATCAGGTTCGACTCAATAGTCACCTTCTTCAACCCTGGAATAATAAATGGATTACGGATTTGTGGTTCTGTAGCTCCGATTGGAATATTTTGAGGAGCATTTTGCGAATGCGTATTGTTTTGTGTTGGAAGCTTGACCGTGTAGGGTGTTGAATTTCGGTGATTGCTTTCCATTACGATACTATATTCCAGGCTGCCTTCAGATCCCACCTCTTTTTTTATCACCTTACTTAACAGACCGATGTAATGTTGTTCTAACCACTCATAAAAGAAATGCGACGGCACCTGAATGGTTAAAATGTTGTTTTCTAATTTTAACGGAATAATGGGCTCAAACCACACCTTGTATGCCTGTAAAGAGATGTTATCTTTTATTACCCTTAAACAAGCCTCCCAAGTAGCGGTGTGATCCTTCAACATAATTCTTTTATAAAAACCATTAATAAATTAACCCAACTGGTCGTCAATGTTTTATCTATGTTAACCATAAATTAAACACCATTAAAAAGTTGTGAACAAAGATTCACAGAAAAAACTTAAAAAAAAAGTACTGAACCTATTGACTTTTAATTTTTTTTTACTTGTTAAGACTTTTTTTTTCCTTTGTTCGAAATAAGGAGCGTAGAGTATGCAAATTTACAATACTTTCGGTCTTTGTGCAAGGATTTTGCAAGCTTTTTACTATGAATTTGAATTATTCTAATATCCTTTCATTTCGTGTCCGGTACAGTGAAACCGACCGTATGGGATATTGTTATCACGGTAATTATGCGGCCTTTTTTGAAATGGGTAGGGTGGAAGCGTTGCGATCGCTCGGTGTGGTATACAAAGACCTTGAAGATGAAGGCATTTTACTTCCCGTTGTTTCTATGAATACCCGCTTCAAAGCCCCAGCAACCTATGACGATTTACTGCGCTTAGAAACCACCTTGGTTAAAGCGGAGAATTGTTCCCTTGAATTTTCATATAGCCTATTCAATCAAAACAATAAACTTCTTACTACAGCAAGCACAGTTTTGGTATTTCAATCCTTGGTAACGGGCAAACCAATGCGCATTCCTAAACACTTAAACCTGATTTTTGCATCCTATGAAATCCATACATAGTAATTTCGAATTACGTACAAAAAAACAAGTATTTGCGGACCATTTATTCATGGGACGAGGAGGCGAGGAGCGTATGGGAGACTTTTTGCAATCAACCCATGCCGAACCTAAAGCACTCATCCTTGGGATCAGTGAAGCTATAGGCCCTTTTGCCAATTATGGACGAACAGGATCGGAATTTGCATTTTCTGCATTCTACAAGCAATTTATAAATTGGCCTTATCAGAGTCAATCGCTTGATATTATTGGTAATATTGTGTTTATAGGTACATTTCCAGCAGAGGTAGAAACGGCGAGTGTATTGGTGCAAGAGTTGGATGATTTTGTGTATGATGTATTAGTTGCCTTTGTTTCTAAAACACAAATTCCAATCGTAGTAGGCGGGGGTCATAATAATGCCCTACCCTTGATGCGTTGGGCAAATCAAACTAAATACTGCAATACAGTATTAAATATGGATGCGCATACCGATTGTCGAGCAACAAACAGACGGCATTCGGGAAATAGTTTTTCCTGCGCCATCCATGAAGGAGTACTTTCTTCATACCATGTATTTGGTGTTCATTCTTACGGAATCAATTCATTCATGCAGAATTTCATGAAAATGCACCAAGTTGAAGTTCATTCCTATGAATCCTATTTAAAGGGAGAGCGATCTCTTATTGAAGACGTAAATGCGGTATTTTTGGGTGCGAGTAAACCCATAGGACTTGAAATTGATATGGATTGCATGGCGAATATGCCTTCCTCGGCTTCCACGCCTTCTGGTTGGAGTCTAGATGATATCCGAAGGGTTGTCTTATCCTTGAACGGAAATAAATTTGCATATGTCCATTTAACAGAAGGCGCAATTATGCAGCCTGAGCATGAACGAATCCTTGGAAGAGCATTATCGTATTTATGCTTAGATGCTATGGCAACTATGGAACAACCATAATTTCTTCAAGTTGAACGACGGCATCAGCCGAACATCCTTCCGGTGACATGGCTTTAGATACGGTGTATGTAAATTGAACTTTTAGGCCTTTCTTTTTCATCCCATCTTTAAGATTTAATGGGTAAACCGTATTGAACGGCATCGAGATTCCTGGATTTAACGCTGCCGGTAGTTCAATATAAACGGGGCATTGATTCTCATTGACATGAATAATACCTACCAAGGTAGCACTTGTTTCATTCATTACTTGGTCGCTCGTTTTTTTAGTTGATTTGCAGGAAATCAAGCAGAGCGTAGCTAAAAGAGAAATAATTATTTTCATATTCAAATATAAAAAAAAGGGGGACACGTCCCCCTCAATCTCAAATAACCTGTAGCATAGTTCATTTGAATTTGGTTGTTTATAACGAAGAACTAGGAATTAGGTTACATCGGTATTAACATTTTTGATTTGATAAACAACCAAGTCTCTGGCTAAACAAGTAGGCTAGTCGGATATTTTTGTTCCGTGATAATGTCAGATAGAAAACGGAAAGCATTGGTTGCTTTATTGGAGGATCCCGATGAACGCATTTATTTGGTCATTAAACAAGTGATTAAGGCCGAAGGACAAGCAATCATTCCAATGTTGAACTCGGTAATTAATGCTGAATCTCCTGTTAAAATTCAGCGAATTAGAGCCATGGAAATTGTCCAAGCAATACACACCGATGCGATTTCAAAGGAACTATTAAATTGGAGAGATTCATCAGATAAAGACTTGTTAAAAGCCATTCTAACATTAAATAAGTTAATGGATCCAAGAATAGACGAATCGTTTGTTTATCAACAAATGGAGGCATTACGAAAAGATGTTTGGTTGGAATTAAACGATTACCAAACGGCTTTTGAGCAGGTTAAAATATTGAATCATATGTTCTTTGATGTATACGGGTTTGAATGCATGGCTACCCATGAACGAAACCTTACGCATCTCAACATAGGAAATGTACTGGCAAATAAAAAAGGGAATCCTTTAATTATTGGGTTGATTTATTCAATCATTGCCACCTGGTTGGAGGTTCCAATTTATGGGGTAGATTTTCCTAAAATTTTTATCCTGGCCAGAATGGATGAGAATAATACATCCATATTTAGTGAATCGGAAAGCCAGTATGGTGTTCTGTTTTATATAAATCCAATTGGGAAAGGAATTGTTTTTGATGAACAAGAAATAAGGTCATTTTTAAAACAAATTGAAATTGAACCTGAGCGCAAATTTTTTGAACCTACCTCGAATACTATTTTGATTCAACGTTATCTGTTGGCTTTTGAGGAAGCTTGTCAATTCAAAGGGGATACCACTTCGCTTCAAGCGTTATCTCAGATCAAAGAGATTTTGTAGTAGGATGATTTTTATTGGCTAATTGACCACACGCAGCGTCAATGTCTTTTCCTCTACTTCTACGCACATTTACGATCAAATTTCTTCGCTCCAAAAATCCTTGAAACTCCTCGGTGCGTTCCGTAGTGGCTCTAGAAAATTTAGCCTCCCCAATGCTATTGTATTCAATGATGTTGATTTTACAAGGAACACAGCGTGCAAAATTTGCTAAATTGGCAGCATCCTCAAGCGAATCATTAAACTCGTGGAAGAGAATATATTCAAAGGTAATTCGAGAACCAGTCCGTTCATGAAAATACACCAACGCCTCTCGTAAGGACTCCAAATTGTTGGAATCATTTATTTCCATGACCTCACTTCGTTTAACATCGTCAGCGGCATGAAGCGATAACGCTAAATTAAATCGAACCTGCTCGTCGCCCAATTTCATAATCATTTTCGCGATTCCTGCGGTAGATAAGGTGATTCGTCTTGGGCTAATGTTAAACCGATTTGGATCCGTTAAAATCTCTATGGCTTTAATGACCTGTTTGTAATTTAGTAAGGGTTCTCCCATTCCCATTAAGACGATGTTCGATAACGGAATCCCAAAATTGTTAACGGCGAGTTCATTTAGAGAAACTACCTGATCCACAAGCTCTCCAGCACTCAAGTTTTTCATGAGTTTCAACTTACCGGTAGCGCAAAAGGCACATGCTAAACTGCATCCAGCCTGCGATGAAATGCATGCGGTCATTCGTTTACTAGTAGGTATTAATACGCCTTCGATGATCTGTCCGTCAATTGTTTTATACCCACATTTTATCGTTTTATCGTTACTTTTTTGCATGCTGTCAAGCACCAAATGATCAATATGGTATTGAGATTCGAGGTATTCGCACAGCGCAGCACCAATATTTTTCATGCCATCAAATGATGAAGCATGTTGCTTCCATAACCAGTCATAGACTTGTGAGGCGCGAAACTTAGGGAAGCCGCCTGCTACGATGGCCTCAGTTAATTCAGGTAAGGAAAGGTTGCGAATGTTAGGTTTATCCGAAGGCATAGATTATCTAGAAAGCATCACCGGCATAACCAACATAAGGATATGCTCTGACGGATTACTGCTTTCGTGTGGCGTCAAAAGCCCAGCTCGCGACGGTTCGCTCATAGAGAGTTGAACAGAATCGGTTTCTAGGTTCCCTAACATTTCAATTAAAAATCTTGAATTAAATCCGATTTCCATATCATCCCCGTCGAAATTACAGGTCAATCGCTCATTCGCTTCGTTGGAAAAATCGACATCCTCTGCCGACAATTGAAGCTCTGCTCCTGCAATTTTCAATTTTACTTGATGCGTGGTTTTATTGGAAAAAATGGCTACACGCTTTAATGAACTCAAAAAATGACCTCGCTCAATCGTCAACACATTTGGATTTTCTTTAGGTATTACGGCCTCGTAGTTTGGATATTTGCCATCAATCAGCCTACATACAAGGGTTAAATCATTGAACGTGAATGTAGCGTTTGATTCATTATACTCAAGTTTAACAGCTTCATCTCCTCTTAAATTGGCTTTGAGTAGATTTAATGGCTTTTTGGGCAATATAAACGCAGAACTTGATGTTGTATTTATGTCTGTTCGACGATAACGGACAAGTTTGTGTGCATCGGTTGCAACAAAGGTGATATCTTCTGGGGAGAAGTGACAATATACACCCGTCATTACAGGGCGCATTTCATCGGTTCCAATGGCAAAAATGGTCTTGTTAATAGCACTCGATAATAATTCACCAGTAACCTCAATGGAGCTGCTGTATTCCACAGCCGGTAATTTCGGAAATTCTTCCCCGTTAAATCCAACCATTTTCGATTTTCCATTATCATAGGTGATTTCAACGGCATAATTTTCAGGACTGACGCGAAATGTACACGGTTGATCTGGTAAACTTTTCAGGACATCTAAGATAAGTTTTGCCGGAATAGCAATTTTTCCATCAGCATCTGATTGAACATCCAGGTGGGTGATCATTGTTGTTTCTAAATCCGTAGCTGATACGGTTAATTTGTTCCCTGTGATGGTAAATAAAAAATTATCTAAAATTGGCATTTTTGTATTGGTGCTTAGTGCTCCAGAAATGCTTTGAAGATGACTTAATAAGGTATTGCTTGATGTAATAAAATTCATGGCTTAATTTTCAACAAACAAAGATAACAATACTTTGTGAAATCACACAGATTTCCTTTCAATCACACATTATTTCGTGGAATTCAGGGCTGGAAAATATATGTGCCCTAGCAATAATGAATTGAATACAAAGTACTGGCATTTCACAAGTTCGCCATTGGGTAATTCAGCCCAAAATAAATTCATGTCCATATTCACCATTTCCCCGACCTCGTTGCGTTGGGCTTCCTCACTTCGTATTCGGTGCATTTTTAATGCGGTGGATTTACCTGTCTTTACGGTAACAATGAGTTTTGCAAATAAAGGACTTCTTTTAACGGAGTCAACTTGTTTATTAGATAGCTCAATATTGGGGAAATTAAAGTGTACTTTTTTGAACGCTTGCAAATACCTATAAACATTAGCAGTGTCTAATGAGCTGAGTTTCTTTCCATTCGAACTCACTTCAAACGATCGGCCTTTATTTTTTACATTAAAGCTTAAGGAGGGAATTTCAATATTCTTCACCTCAACCGAACGAATTTCTTCAGGAGCTAATTCAAAAATTGAAGTGCACATCCATCGCTTTCGTTCGGCAAAAAAACGAGGACTGATGATTCCATTTAAGCCTTTGATTCGCATCATGACGGGATCTTTACTTTTTCCTTCGTCCGCGGTTTCTAAGAGCATAATTTGACCGTAATGATCTTGCGCTGGAGGACCTATATACCATGATTTAGTCCATTCACCATCGATATAATAAGAAACTTTAATGTGTTGTGTGGCCATGAGTTCTGTGAACTTAGGCTTTGATTTTTCCGGGAGATACCCTTTGAATTCGATGAGTTTAGCGGCCTCCAGTATAAAAGACACATTTGGTTTTGATACACAGTCTCCTTTTTCATCGTGCCATAACCCTTCCTCTTGAATAAGTTCTATGTGCTGTCCGTAGGTGTCTTCAATAATAATTTTGGTAATCTTGGTGGTGTCTTCAATGGCGAAATTAATCCATTCTGTGTCAGAATTCCCTCTGCTTTTAATCAAGTTTATAGTAAATATTGAGAGCAATACTATGCCAATCAATAGCACGGACAAACCGATTAATTTCTTATTCGTTTTCATCGGTTAATGTATTTTCGTTTTCTAGAGAACATCATGAAGGCAGCTACAAGCCCCACTATCGTTATTGGAAGGAATAAATTCATATATCGAATGCTATTTCCCTCAGCTTGTAATTTCATTTTGTCCATTTCTTTAAACTCAATTTGACGGCTTCGAATGTCCAAAACACTGTTATCTCCCATCATGTAATCCACTAAATTCTGAATAAATTCTTGGTTTCCATAGATCAATGGTCGACCATTCAAGTCGTTCACTTTACTGTATTTTAGCGCATTGAATGGGAAAGGGGGCGTTGAAACGTATTCATATTTTCCTCCTCGAAAAATTGAGTCATATTCATTAGCTATAAAGGTCCCGTTTCCAACGATAAATACTTTGGTTTCTTCTTTACTTTTGAGCTGTTTCTTGCGGTAATTAACGGGTATATAGGACGCCAAGGTATCCACGTTTATGATTACATCTCGGTTGATGAAATGGGAGGGGATAGTCCCCTCTATCATTGCGGCTAACGTGATTTTATTGATAGGATCCTCCGGGTTTTCAACAAACGCAGGATTTTCTCCAAAAATCTGAAAATCCATTAAGCTGATTTGGGGTGCCAGTCCGGAACGGTTGGCATTTGAAGAGCTTGTAAGTACTTTGGTGAGTTTGACCCCAGGGGTTTCGATTAATTGAAGTTCGTTTGCGTATTCAAGTGAAACAGGATCAATGTTCCTTGTGATTGGATGCAGCGATGGTGAAGCCAAGACATGATATGGCCAACTTAGGCTGCTGGCATTGTCCATGCGCACTTTTCGATAACCACATATACGGTCAAACACATAGTTTTCATGGATGTTAACCCCGTAATCGAAAAGCATTTTATCCAAGGCTAAATTTCTCCGGACGGTATGGTCCATAAAGTTCTTAGCTAACGAATCCTCTTGATGTGAAAGGGTATTCAGGAACACCATGAGTCGACCGCCATTCATTACAAATTGATCAATGAAGTACAAGTCCATGGAGCTGAACGGTTTCGTGGGGTTCGCGATGATTAACCCATCCAGGTCATTGAGTTCATTGAGCGACTCTTTACTGTTAAAAGAAAGTGAGGTTAAATAGAAGTACGGACTTAATACAGCCCTTGCATTCATCGTTTCGTGTTCATTCAATTCACCATGTCCTTGTAGGAAAGCCAGTCGTTTTTTATCCTTCTGACTGATTTTACGCAGGGCGGAAAGCATGTTATATTCCAGATTATTTAACGCATTCTCGAGGATTGGATTAATGCGATTCAATTCAATGGGTTCACCATTGGGGGTTCCTGGAAGAAACTGGATATATGTTTCCTTTACAACTCCGTTGGAAGTATAGGTAACCTCGGCCCCCGGCCATAAGATGAGTTGGGATTGAACGCCATTTTTTACATAAACGACCTTGGTAGGTAAAATTCCTTTTTCGAAGATTCCTCGTAAAAAGAAATACTCCTCTTTCTTATTGGCATGTCCTTCATTGGGATTTATAAATTGATATTCAATCCGTTTACCCGCAATGGATTTAAAGTCTTTCAACTTATCTTCAATGGCATTTCGGAAGCGTTGAATTTCAGCTGGAAGCGCTCCTTCTAAATATATTTTAATGCTAATTCGATTCTCAAAGTTCTTTTCATCGGATAGAAAATTCTCTGTCCCTTTCGCCAACGAGTATCGGCTGTCTTCGGTCATGTCAACCTTGAGGTTTACTAATGCGCCAATTACATTGATCAAAATTAGTACGGCCAGGACTCCAAGAAAAAATCCCCAATTGAAAATGCCTTTCCATTTAAATTGCTTCATGGCTATTTTTTGAGGGTTTTAATTACTGTTAAGGATGCGCTTAAAAAGAACACGATAAACGAGAAGTTAAAAATAAGATCGCCTGCCACTATCACCCCTTTTTTTATGGAGTCATAATGATGACTTAAGCTAAGGTATTGAATGATTATATCTAGGCTTCCAAATTGGGCAAACGAACCCAAAAGCGAGAGTCCGTCATAAAATAAGTAACACAATGCGGTGGCCAAAATAAACGCGACAATTTGACTTGAAGTAATGCAAGAAGCGAAAATTCCGATGGCTACGAATGCTGCACCAAGTAAAATCAAACCCAAATACGAAGTGAATGTTGCACCCTCATCAACAATACCTATTGGCTTCCCCAGGTAATAAATAGACAGGTAGTAAACCAGTGTGGGGAGAATTGAAATAAGCAGCAAGGTGACACCGGCAAAATACTTTGCCAATAAAATACCGAGGTCGCTAATGGGTCTTGTAAATAAAAGTTCCAAAGTCCCTGTCCTACGTTCTTCTGCCATAGAACGCATGGTTATGGCGGGGATTAATATTAAAAATATGTAAGGCGCAGTATTAAAAAATGGAATTAGTTCTGCTTGTGCGCTATCTAAAATGTTCATGTTAGAACTTAACATCCAATTAAATAACCAGCATGCGATCAAGAAAATCACAATGAACACATAGCCAACAATCGAGCTTAAAAAACTTCTAACTTCTTTTAGATAAAGGGCATACATAGACGTCCTGAATTAGTGGAGTTCAAAATTAGGATTTTTAATGAAATAGCAAGGTGTCTTAGTTCTTTTTGACATGTTCATTTACCCCTTCAAATCGTGTATCAAGGGTCCAAGCCTCCGCTTTACTTGCAAACCATGGTTTAATGGTTCCCCAAAGTTGAATGAATGTTTCAGAACATCGGTAGTTTTCCAACGCATTT
This sequence comes from Flavobacteriales bacterium, assembly GCA_046081745.1. GTDB lineage: Bacteria > Bacteroidota > Bacteroidia > Flavobacteriales_D > Crocinitomicaceae > UBA952. The sequence continues at coordinate 22,490 of JBJTWL010000020.1, forward strand.
TCATCCACCCATATGCTATACGTAAAAAACTCACACGGATTAGATTGGTGTTGCAATAACTTCATGGTTACGCATCCCTCGGAGTTAACCACTCTGTTTTTTACTTGTTCGAATTCATATAAAAAATCGGGTAAGCGTTCAGGCGTAAACGTTAATTTTACAATGCGTGTGATCATAACAAGGCATCAAGATTAGGAACAGATCCTTTTGGATAAAAGGTAATTCGAACCGGTTCTCCGAGCCGCATACCAAACAATCGATCTGCACCGCCATTGCCCCCGTTTGCCCCACGATTAATGGCGATTTCCAGCCTGCCGGCGTCATTGAAAATCGCAACCCGCTCGCTTATGGTTACATCATTGTATGCTCGGGAAATTACATCGATGTCGTAATTCCTTTTTTGATAACTGATCGTAAATGGAATGTCTTTTCCAAAACGTTCAAAATCCTGTTTGAAAATATTGGTGATAATATTGCCAAAATGATCAATATGTATCACGTTACCTTGAATAACATTATGTTCAATGATCGGATTCGGAGTGAAAGCTTTTTTATAGGATTTCACCTCAGTTGTGAATTCGTTAAATGGAGTTTTATCGGCGATTTTACCGGCTAGGTGAACAAAGCACGTCTTCATCATAAAAACCCATGATTCCGGTTCATTTTCAATTTCCGTATAGCGATAGAGCGCTTCAGGAACATCCTCCCCTAAAAAGGTTCCAATAAAACCGTTGTCATTGGTGATAAAATAATGACCGTCAAAAAGAAGAATGCTTGGATACGCGAGTTGACTTTCTTGAGAGGGATCTGTGATTTTATAAGGAAGATAGGGTTCCGTATCAACTCCAACCAGGTGTATTGTGCCCGCGGGAAATGAAGAATAACAACTTCTTAATTGATATGCGGCCTCCGCAACTTCAAAAGGTTTTACATAATGTGTAATGTCTATTACCGTTACCCCTGAAACTTCCTGTAAGAGTTTTCCTTTTACGGAAGCCACATAATAATCTTTTAATCCAATGTCCGATGTGAGGGTAATGATTTGCATTTTAAGAACGCAATGTTTGAGTTATTTTTTAATTTTACCAAAAGTATAGATTTTAAACACATTTATGCCTGATAAATTGATTTTAATTGGATTTTAGTAGTCGGAATATTGATCTTGGAGGGATTAATGCAGCAGCATTTTTTGGGGTAAACAATCAAAATCTAAAGCATTTGAAGAGCTTTTTCCCAAAATTGTCTATTGTAGCCCGCGGTCATAAAATTATAGTGAAAGGTGAAGAAGAAATAATCGATCAATTTGAATTAAAACTTTCCCTTCTACTCAGACATTTTGATCGTTTTAATTCACTCTCTGAAAACAACATCGACAATTTAATGCTTTCGGATGGTGAAAAATTACTCCATACCGACAACGGTTCAGAAACCTTGGTACATGGAAACGGTGGGGTCAAGATAAAAGCACGAACGGTTAATCAAAAAAAACTGGTAGATTCCATTCAGAAAAATGATATGGTGTTTGCCATTGGCCCTGCAGGAACAGGGAAAACGTATACCGCTGTTGCCTTAGCCGTGAAGGCATTAAAAGCAAAGGAAGTCAAGCGAATCGTTTTAACTCGACCGGCCGTAGAAGCTGGTGAGAATCTCGGATTTCTACCCGGAGACCTTAAGGAAAAATTAGACCCCTACCTGATGCCTTTGTATGACGCCCTAAGGGATATGATACCCCCTGAGCGCTTGGCCGAGATGATACAATATGGGGTCATTGAAATTGCGCCCTTGGCATTTATGCGAGGCAGAACATTGGATAAAGCGTTTGTTATTTTAGATGAAGCACAAAACACCACCATTATGCAAATGAAGATGTTCCTAACCCGCATGGGTATGACCGCTAAGTTTGTAATCACAGGCGATATGTCTCAAGTAGATTTACCTGGAAAACAGCGATCCGGTCTTTCTTATGCGACATCCATTTTGCGCGACATCGAAGGAATTGGAATTGTTGAAATGGGACAAAGTGATATAATACGCCACAAATTGATTGCAAAAATAATTACTGCATTTGAGGAACAAGAACAAGTAGATAAACAAAAGAAATATGAAAGAGGGTCTGAAAAATCATAAGTTTGAATTTAAAGGTCAAACATCGGTATATCACGGAAAAGTAAGGGATGTATATTCACTGAATGACGGAAGGTTGATTATGGTGGCCTCGGATCGAATTAGTGCGTTTGACCATATTTTACCTCGACCTATACCCTTCAAGGGTCAAGTATTGAATCAAGTTGCAACCTATTTCCTTAAAGCTACCGCTGATATCGTACCGAATTGGCTCTTGGCTACCCCGGATGTAAATGTTTCAGTTGGTTTGGCGTGTGAGCCAATACGCGTTGAAATGGTGATTCGTGGTTATCTTTCAGGACATGCGGCACGAGAATACCATCTTGGAAAACGAATGTTATGTGGGGTTTCCATGCCAGAGGGTATGAAAGAAAATGATTCCTTCCCAACGCCTATTATTACTCCCGCAGTTAAAGCTGAAGAAGGTCATGATGAAGACATTTCTCGAGAAGATATTTTAGCACATGGTCATGTTCCCGAAGCTATTTATGTACAAATGGAAGCTTATACAAGAGCCTTGTTTGCTAGAGGTACGCAAATGGCGAAAGAACGAGGTCTGATTTTGGTAGATACCAAATATGAGTTTGGCTTGAAGGATGGTCAAGTTATTTTGATTGATGAAATTCATACGCCTGACTCCTCAAGGTATTTTTATGCGGAGGGGTATGAAGAACGGCAACGAAACGGGGAACCACAAAAACAATTATCTAAGGAATTCGTGCGCCAATGGTTAATTGAACAAGGTTTTCAAGGATTAGAGGGTCAGCAGATGCCAGTAATGCCAGATGATTTCGTTGAATTAGTTAGTCAACGATACATTGAACTTTATGAGAAAATTACGGGAGAAGCGTTTATCAAGGGGCTTGAAGGCGATATGATAACTCGGATAAATGATCGGGTTTCTGCTTATTTATTGACCTAGAATTTCAACGATAGGTTTTCCGGTCATACTGCCAATTCGCTGAAGGTTCATCAAATGTACCAAGGTAGCCGAGATGTCGGTAATCTCAATAGGTCTGAAAATGTCTTTAGATTTCATTTTATTACCGTACCACAATAATGGAACATGGGTGTCATAATTAAAAGCAGAGCCGTGAGAAGTGCCTTTGTGTTCAGCGCCTACATTGGATGCAATAGCCAAATATCCAGGCTTTAAAATAAAAATAACATCTCCGCTTCGTTCCTTGGAGTATCCGTTTAAGATCATTTCCATCCATGGATCTTGAATAATCCCTCGTTCTAAATCCGAACCGGTTACGGCTACTTTGATTTCATCAAAGCCCCTTAGGATTGCTGCAACCTCTTGCTGAATCTCAGTTTTACGGATATGTAATGAATCAAGAAGTTGGTGATTAAGATAGATGTTTTGATTTTCTTCGGATTGAATAAGGGAATGACCGTATTTTAATATAAGTTGAGCATTAATGTGATCCTTGCACGCTTGCATATCGAAATACCCTCCCGGAAGTTTTTCATCCGTTAATTGCTGCGGAACAGGAACCACGGCATGGTCCGCAGTTAAAAAGATGACATAGTTATTTTTACCTACTTGCTGATCCAAGGAATTGAATAGTTTGACAAGTTCGCGATCTAAGCGCACATAAATGTCTTCAATTTCTAATGAATAAGGACCAAAAGCATGTCCTGCAATATCCGGCGTGGAATAACTGATACAAAGCATGTCTGTTGTTTCATGCTTTCCTAACGCTTCTTGTTTGATTAATTCAAGAGCCAGATCGGTTAATAAGGTGTTAGCGAACGGAGTAATGGTAAATTGACTGTAATTTCCTTTGGCAAATTCAGTGAATTTATATGGGAAGGTTGGCTTATCTGTGCCTTTCAAGGTAATCTCGTACGGAGAATTATCTAAACTTCTAGAATACGTATCGGGTTTGTGAAATAAATCCCAATCACTTAAATAGGTGTCCGCATTATGTTGTTCATTAAATACTTGAATCCAAGCAGGCAATGCTTGGGTGTAAAAAGAACTCGTAATAAACCTACCACTGCTGTAGTCGAACCAATAGGAACCATCGCTTAAATGTCCACCCGGTAGAACCGCGCTTCGATCTTTAATAGATACGGAATATACGTTGGATGTGGGGTAGGTGAATTTAAGTTGATCAGTAATGGTCATGGTTTCCAAATGATGCGGGGATGCCTGACCGTAGGCACTGCTCACATTTCCAACGGGCTTTACGTTGGAATCAAATACACAATTAACTCCTTTGGATTGGGATCGATCAAACCACTCATTTGCGACAATACCATGATTATAAGGTGTTGTCCCTGTGTAAATAGAGGCATGTCCAGGACCGGTATACGTTGGTACGTAATTGTAATTGGTATTTCTGCAATTTACCCCACGATTCAGAAACCGATTGAATCCATTGGATTCAAAGTGATGACGAAATCGGTACAAGTAGTCGTAGCACATTTGGTCAACTACCACCCCTACCACAATTTTCGGAGCTTGTCCAAAAACCAAGACAGGAAGAAGCAGAACGAAAAATCCAATGCGCTTCATTATCCTTTTCCTTTGGATGGAACAGATACCGGCGGGGTTTTTGGAGCAGGGGAAGATGGGGGAGTTTTTACCGGATTCGGTTCACTCACTGGCTTTGAAACATTCGGTGCTTTTGGTTCAGGTGTTTTGAAATTAATCGATGGTTTTGCGGGTTCTGAACTGGGCTTATTGACAGGTTCGTATTCGCTTGGCTTTGAGTTGGACTCTATCGGTTTGGTAGGCATTGGTTGTGCCTCATTCTCAGGGAATTTAGAGGGCGCGATGGTGTTTGAGTTCACCATAGGGTGCCTTAATTTATTTAAGACCACACCTTCGGTTGCTGGAGGTGGGGTTGGAATGGGATTAGGGTTAAGATCTAAATAGTAGGCATCAAAAATACAACCATTCATTTCTGCTTCAGAAACGCCCATTTGTTGGCATCGTGTCCGAGCAGCATCCCTATTGTTCGTCGGTATGGAATTAAATGTTCGAATCACTCGAGGAAAAGAACGGTCGGTGTAAAAAGAAGTGGTTAAACCCGGTCGGTAATCAAAAAGGGTAAGTTCAGGAGTAACACGATGTAATTCAGCAAAATCTTTAATGATTTCGTTTTGATATCGCTGTTCAATGTCTTGAGATAACGAGCCAAATTCGGGATTGTTCATACCAATAAATCCAGTCAGATTGTTGGAGGCATTAATATGATTTACTTGAAATTCATCCTGTCGATTTTGATTAGCATTTCCGAGTAAACCGCTGGTTTGAGGCATGTCACAAGAGGGAATATTTACGGTTAGGTTAACAAATCCACGATTTGCACTTCCTCGGTTGTCAATGATAATTTTCTCTCCTAGTGGACCAGCGACTATATAATTTCTACCGATAAGTCGGATGCTTCCACCGCACGGTAAATAAAAGGTTCTCCCTTCAAGACGCACCGGTTGACCATTCAACCATAGGGGTGAATTTGATCCATCGGGCACATCCTCTGCGTAATACGCAACGCGGTCTCCGTATAGTTTAATAGCAACGGCAGTGTTTAATGAAAAATCATCTCGTTGTGGTTTTTGCCTTGCCTGTACTTCAAAGTGTTCTCCCACCTTCGTTAAAACAAATTCTCCAACAGTTTGAAACGAATAACTGCTGTTGTCATACGTAACGATGTGAGGGTCTCCATAACTTCGGCCTTGGGTTGAATTACAAAACGTTGAATTGTATAACGCATTCATCAAGGCTATGAAAGAATCCGATTGATCCATATTACTAAGTACCGCATTTACTGCTTGACGATCTTCTTGCGGTGCCAAAGAGAATAACTCAGTTGGCGTCAAATCTTCCGGAAACGTTCGATCAGGGACTGGTTGTTTCAAATGAAGCGCATAAATAGCATCATATAACCAGGCCCCCCGAATTGTGTCCCAAGACATCAATGATTGTTTTATAGGTTCATATGCAGGGTTTCGTTGACCGATACTCAGGCTAGTCACGCACAATAGTGCGATTAAAAAAGTTGTCTTCATAGTTAAAATTTCGGGCAAAATTTATAGCCCACTCCTTTTATTGTTTGTATGTATGATTCTCCAATTTTCTCTCTCAACTTTCGGATATGAACATCAATCGTTCGATCACCCACAATTACGTCGGTTCCCCATACATGCGTTAAAATATATTCACGTTTAAAAACCATATTGGGTTTTGAAGCCAGTAGGGCTAATAAATCAAATTCTTTTCGTGGCAGTTGGTAAGAAACACCTTGAACATGTACCAAGTGTGATTCCTTATCAATGACTAAATCATCCAGTGGTTTTTCCTCTTTATGAGTACGGGTACTGATGCTTTTTCTTCTAAGAAGCGCATTGATTCTACTCATCAAAACTTTGGGCTTAATTGGCTTGGCAATATAGTCGTCGCCACCAGCCTCCAAACCAGCGATTTGACTGTAGTCTTCCGCTCTTGCTGTAAGAAAGCAAATTAAAATATCTTTATTAGCCGGGTCTTCCTTTATGGCCTCACAGGTATGAATACCATCCATTACAGGCATCATCACATCCAACAACATTAAGTCGGGCTTATTGTTTTTAATTTGTTCCAATGCAACAGCGCCATTTTCCGCTACTTCTGTAGTATGACCTTCTTTTTCGAGGTTATACCGGAGTAACTCTCGAATGTCTATTTCATCATCAACGATTAGAATGTGTCCCATTTGTTTTCGAAGTTAAGGAGATTTGTATTCCAAACGGTTATGAAAAGTACAATAATTCCAAGATTAACATTTTTTTAAGAAAAAAAAACGGGGGATTGGTAACCAATTTCAATTTTCACATTACCTTTGCAGCAGTAGTAGGTTAGGTTGATTAGTCAAGGGCCCTGGGTAACCAAGGCTCTTGGCTTTTCATAATCAAGTTAATCACAAAGTTGCCTACCATGAAAATCTCAATTTTACTTGCCGAAGACGACATTAATCTAGGGTTTGTCATTGCGGATCAGTTGCGCGCAGAAGGGTATCATGTTTCACTCACAACGGATGGGGTTGAGGCATTAAAACGCTTTAACGAACAACCATATCACCTGTGTATTTTTGATGTGATGATGCCTAAAAAAGACGGATTTACGCTCGCCAAAGATATCCGACAAATTAACAGCGATGTACCTATTTTATTTTTGACGGCAAAGTCAATGACGGAGGATAAAATTGAGGGTTTTAACGCCGGCGGTGATGATTATTTGACCAAGCCATTCTCCGTAGAGGAGTTAAATCTAAGAATTAAGTCGCTTTTGAAACGTGTTAACATCCGAACCGAAATTCCGGAAGAAAAAGTATTTAATGTTTCCAACTTTATATTTGACACCGAAAATTTAACATTAACATTCAACGGGAATATTCAATCCCTTACAAAGAAGGAAGCCCAGATTTTGAAAATTTTATACAAATTCAAAAATCAAGTGCTTCCGAGAGAGGTGATACTTAATACCGTTTGGGGGCAGGATGATTATTTCGTGGGTAGAAGTTTAGATGTGTTTATAACAAAACTTAGAAAATACCTCAAAGAAGATGAGCTCATTCAAATTCTAAATATCCACGGCGTTGGGTTTAAGTTAGAAATCAAAGCATGATACTTCACCTTGAGACGTCCACTAAAGTTTGCTCAGTTGCCCTTTCTGAACATGGAAAACTGATTGATTTTATAGATGCATCCGGTGATCATTTTATACATGGTGAAGCACTTACCGTAATGATCACTCAATTATTGAGGCGCAATTCGGTAAAAATTGATTTGTTGCTTGGTATTTCTGTTAGTTTGGGGCCGGGTTCATACACCGGCTTACGCATTGGATTGACAACAGCCAAAGGCTTAGCATACGGATTGAACATTCCGTGCATTGGCGTTTCATCCTTGGAGAGTTTGGTGGTCTTGGCTAAAGAAAAATATCCAGAAGCTGCTATTGCTGCTGCCTTCGATGCCCGACGGGATGAAGTGTTTGTTCGCATTGAAGCACAAAACACGCTGCTGTGGACAGACCAACCGGTTATTATAACAACCGCTTTGAGTTTTCCTCCTCATGATTTAGTGTGGGTGGGTGATGCGAATAGTAAATTAAAAGCGCTGCTTCCAGATCGGTTGGCCGATACGTTTGATGATGAAGTACAACCATCCGCCAGGGGGCAGGTGGCAATCGTTTATCAACGTTTTGCCTCCGGAAATGTTGACCATTTAGATGACTTAACCCCAAATTATACCAAAGCATTTTACAGCGGCACCACGAAAGCATGAAATTCACGCGTGTTTTTTGATAAAAAAAAGTACAATAATCGAGAAATCTAACAATGTGTGTTAACTTTGTGGAAAGTTTGCACGGATGACGCCGAAAATTGATACACAGATTGCTCAATTAAGAACCATTTTTCATCAATTAAAAGCCAAAATTGAGCAAGAACGGAATACAGTTCAACAGGTTAATGTTGAATTAGAAGATGCTATGAAGGAAGTAGAACGCCTTACCAAAGCGAACCAATCGTTCCAGCAAGAAATCACCCGATTAACTGCGTTAGCTGAAGCAAATAAAAAACAACAGGCGATTGAGCCAGATTTGTTTAGTGGATTTACACGAAACGAGGCTGAAATCGATGCGTTGGTAAAAGAAATAGATTTTTGTATTGCCCAGTTAAAACATAACAATGGCTAAAGTATCTTTAAAGTTGGAAATTGCAGGAAGAACTTATCCGATTTCAGTATTGGAATCTGAAAAGGATAAAGTATTGAGTGCAGCACACGCCTTAAATACTTCCATTGAGTCTCTTAAAAAACACTATGCTGTAAACGATCAACAGGATTTATTAGCCATGGCTTCATTACAATATTTAATGAAACCATTAAATAATGCACCTGCTGATTACAGCGATATTGAACAAAAACTAGACGACTTAACTGCGGAAGCAAGTGACCTGATCTAAGAATTTACCAACCCTGTATTAATAATTTAAAAAAAGGGTATGGATTTATTAGGAATCATTATTGGTCTTGCAGTTGGTGGAGGCGGTGCTTTTGCCGTACAGCAGTGGATTGTAGGTAACAAAGTTAAGCAGCGAATTTCAGAAGCTGAAAGTGAGGCGGAGCGAATCAAAAAGGAACGCATGCTTCAAGCCAAAGAGAATTTTCTAAAACTCAAAGAAGAGCATGAGTCAACCGTTAAGGAACGCGAACGCCGCATGCAATCCAACGAGGATCGAATTCGGGGAAAAGAAAAATCAATTAATCAAAAACTAGAGGATTTAAACCGAAAGGAAAAAGACTTGGAACGTTTCCAAGGTGAACTATCGCAAAAAAGCGCTAGCATGGACGGGAGAATTCAAGAGCTGGATAAAATCCAACAAAAGCGTGTTGCAGAATTATCAAAAATCAGTAGCCTCCAACCAGAGGATGCAAAGAAAATGTTAATGGACGCGTTGGTGGACGAAGCTCGAACAGCAGCTATGGCTCAAATTAAAGAGATTTCAGAAGAAGCAAAATTAAATGCAAACCGTGAAGCGCGTCGTATTGTGATTCAAACCATTCAACGTGTTGCTACCGAACAAGCGATTGAAAATGCCGTTTCCGTATTTAATATTGAATCAGATGAGGTTAAAGGTCGGATTATTGGTCGCGAAGGAAGAAACATTCGAGCATTAGAGGCTGCAACAGGGGTAGAAATCATTGTAGATGATACACCTGAGGCCATTATTTTATCTTGTTTTGACCCCGTTCGTCGTGAAATAGCCCGCTTATCGCTGCATCAATTGGTTTCCGATGGAAGAATTCACCCTGCACGAATAGAGGAGGTTGTTGCCAAGACGAAGAAGAATTTGGATGAAGAGATCGCGGAAACAGGAAGACGAACTTGTATTGATTTGGGTATACATGGACTTCATCCAGAATTAATGCGAATGGTCGGACGTATGAAGTATCGTTCATCTTACGGTCAGAATTTACTTCAACACTCACGGGAAGTAGCCAACCTCTGCGCGATAATGGCCGCAGAACTTGGTTTAAATGTTAAGGTGGCTAAACGCGCTGGATTGTTGCATGACATCGGTAAAGTTCCGGACGAAGAGCCAGAATTACCCCATGCTATCCTAGGTATGAAAATCGCTGAGAAATATGGCGAAAAACCAGACGTACTCAATGCCATTGGGGCTCACCATGATGAAATTGAAATGAAAACATTGATCTCACCGATTGTTCAAGTGTGCGATGCCATCTCTGGAGCGCGCCCTGGTGCACGTCGAGAAATTGTTGAAGCCTACATTAAACGAATTAAAGAGCTTGAAAATTTAGCCCTTTCATACGATGGCGTTGGAAGTGCATACGCAATTCAAGCAGGAAGAGAATTGAGAGTCTTAGTTGAAGCTGAAAAAGTAACGGATCAGCGTGCTGAAGAATTGTCTTTCACTATTTCTCAACGAATTCAAACAGAAATGACGTACCCTGGGCAAGTGAAGGTAACGGTGATTCGTGAAAAAAGAGCCGTGAATTACGCCAAATAAACAATGTATCCCGCTGAATTAAAACTCATAGCAGGACCTTGCAGCGCCGAGTCTTACCAGCAATTAAGAACGGTTGCACAGCAATTGGTAGCTGTAAATTTGTTTGCATTTCGAGCGGGAATTTGGAAGCCAAGAACCCAACCCGGTGCTTTTGAAGGAGCTGGAGAAGAGGGCTTAGCTTGGATGCGTGATATTCAAGCTGAGTTCGGTTTGAATGTTTTAACTGAAGTAGCCAATTCGTCGCATGTAGAAAACGTGTTGAATCACGGGTTTAATATGATGTGGATCGGCGCGAGAACCACATCGAATCCATTCTCAGTGCAAGAATTGGCAGATTCCCTTCAAGGTACGGAAGCGACCATTCTCATAAAAAACCCTACCAACCCCGACTTGAAACTTTGGGTAGGAGGAATCGAGCGCTTATATAAAGCGGGGGTTAAAAAAGTAATTGCAATTCACCGAGGATTTTCGACCTATGATAAACAGAAATATCGTAACCTACCCAATTGGCAAATTCCAATTGCATTACGTGCTGAATTTCCGGGGTTAGAAATAATTTGCGACCCTTCCCATATTTCAGGAATCGCAAACAATGTGTTTGAAGTATCGCAAAAAGCGGTTGATTTAAAGTTTGATGGGTTAATGATCGAGGTTCATCCAAATCCAACCCTTGCTAAAACGGATGCTAAACAACAATTAACACCAAGCGATTATCTTCATTTACTCCAACATCTAAATGTTCGAAGTAGGGAAGCCATTGATCAGGAAGAAATCCGAGAATTAAGAGCAAATATTTCAATTTTAGATCATCAAGTGATTGAGCTTTTTGCAAAGCGTATGGAACTGGTAGAACAAATCGGACAGTATAAAAAACGAAACAATATTGCTATTTTTCAACCAAATCAATGGGAAGAAGCCTTGGCTAAGTTTCTTAAATTGTCTGAGGATGCCGAATTATCGAAGGAATTTGCTGCTGAAGTTTTTAAATTGATTCATCAAGAGTCCATAGATATTCAATCAAAAATATTACGTAATTCTGATACAGGTGATACGAATCGCTAACATTGTATTACCTTCTCCTATTCAGGCTCCTGTTTCTAAAAGCCATATGCAACGGGAACTGTTATTGTCACTAATAGCGAATTCACCCTCGCGTTTATATGGTAATTTCGTTGCGCTTCCGGATGATGTATTATCTGCCATACAATGCATTGAGACATTCGGTGCTACTGTTTTTATAAATGATAAGGAGATAGAAGTTATTCCACCAGTCAATTCAATGATAAAGGATGAACTTACTATTCAAGTAGGGGAGTCTGGTTTTTTAATTAGGAATGTAATTTCAATCGGATTTTTGTTTGCTCGGAGACTTATAATTCATGCTAAAGGTACCTTAATGGCGCGTGAACTTCATGTGAATGAGGATCTATTTAACCAATTGGGTTTAGTTAAATGTTCAACAGATGGAGATTGGCCTTTGATTTTGGAGCAACTCAACTCATGTCAGCAACATATTAAACTTGACGCTTCTGCTACTTCTCAAATAGCATCTGGGGTCTTATTTCGCTTAGCTCAATCTAATGGTGAGCGCAGCCTATCATTGACGAATCTTGTTAGTACACCCTACGTTCAAATGACGGTTCAAAATTTAATAAATCGTGGGGTTAACCTTTCTTGGGACAATACATGTATTTCCTTTGATGATTCAAGCCAGATTCAAGGCCGTGAAATTCAAATTGATGGCGACTGGAGTGGAGCTGCTAACCTGCTTTGTATGGGGGCGATTTCCAATGAAACGCGTGTTAAAGGCCTAAAAATCAAAGGGAATCAGGCAGATGAGTATATTCTTGAGATATTGAGGTTGTACGGCGCGCAGATGGAATGGAGTGGAGAGGTTATTACGGTAAAACATAACGATAATCGTCCGTTTAGTTGCGATTTAACGCATAGTCCAGATTTGTTTCCGCTGGTGTGTGTGTTGGCTGCCACTGCCACTGGTGTATCCATTATAAAAGGAACCAACCGACTTAAAACAAAAGAGTCAGATCGTTTAAAATCTTCCATGGCTATGCTGAATGAGTTGGGTGTTCATCTTAAAATCGAAGCAAATATTATTCAAATAACCGGTGGAATAAAAAACTTTGAGGTTATTATTGATACTTGCCATGATCACCGAATGGTATTAGCTGCTATGGTCGCCGCAAAAATTAATTCAATGAAAATTTCATTAAATGAAGTCGACTCCGTGAAAAAATCATTCCCAGAAATGAAACTTTATATGTAACATTGCGGTAGAAACTACTAAATTTATTTATTATGAAAAAAATTTTTGTGTTAGTCTTCGCTTTATTGGGTGGAGCAATTGCGAAAGCACAAATGGGTCAAGGAAACATTTCAATTGATCCATACATTGGTCTGCCAAATTGGGCGAATTCAATACTTTTCAATCAGTACGATGGCAGTGAAGTAAATGTTCAAGATTATCAAGTTGTAGGAAGTATGTTGTCTTACGGAGGTAGAATTGAATATATGGCATCAGACCGAGTTGGTGTGGGAGCAGATGTAAACTATGAAGTATCTGGGTATTCATTTAAGTTTGATGATTATGTATACGATGCAAATGGAAACGCGCTTACGGATGTGAATGGTAACTATTTAATAAATCAATATCAAACTACGTATTCTGCAAAAAAATTGCGAGCGATGTTCCGTTTGAATTATCATTTTGTTCAAGAAGAGAAGATTGACATGTATGCTGGCTTTGCGGGTGGATACAAATCTGTTAACCGTTCATCAGTAACCAATCCAGAGACTTCTTCCTATGAGGATGCAAACTTAAATGGTGCGTTAATTCCAGTTTCTCTAAGAGTTGCTGTAGGTGCTAAAATGTACTTTACACAAAACATCGGAGCCCATGTGGAATTAGGAGCTTTTGGTGGGGGCTTATTGCAAGCAGGCCTATCGGTTAAATTCTAATGGATCTATTTGAAATAAAAAAGGGAGGCTTGCCTCCCTTTTTTTATGATCTTATTTTCTGCTTAATTCTCCATGAGTTTCATCAAATTCAACGCTGATCCAGCTTTAAACCATTCGATTTGCGATTGATTATAGGTGTGATTTAATACGATATCATGTTGCGTCCCATTATCATGTCGGATTCGTAATGTTAATGGTTTTTCGGGAGCAAATGACTCAAGATCAATGAAATCGAATTGATCATTTTCTTGGATTAAATCATAGTCAGCTTCATTAATGAACGTTAACGC
>JBJTWL010000021.1:0-3155 GCA_046081745.1 Flavobacteriales bacterium
CAGCTAAGCTTAGATCAAACTGTCAAAATAACGATTGAAAATCCGTGAGTTATGAATAAAGTGTATATCACTCGTAGAGCAACGTTTAATGCTGCACATAAATTATGGCAGCCTACTTGGAGTGGCGAAAAGAACAACGAAGTATTTGGACGTTGTGCCAACAAAAACTGGCATGGCCATAATTTTGTACTGTTTGTTACGGTATGTGGCAATCCAGACCCTGATACTGGATTTGTAATGAACTTAAAAGCTCTAAGTAGCATTATAAAAAAAGAGGTTACGGAGAAATTAGATCACAAGAATTTAAACCTGGATGTGCCATTTTTAGAAGGAATCATGGCATCCACCGAAAATATTGTGATTGCAATTTGGAAAATCCTCGAACCAATAATTGCCCAATATGGTGCCGAACTTGCTAAACTAAAATTAGTAGAAACCGAAAACAACTTTGTTGAATATTACGGCGGAAAACAAGCTTTTTGATTGAATCATTAAACCAAACATTTTGAAACAAGAAGAATTAGAACAACATTTCAAAGCGATCATTGAAGGCTTGGGAGAAGACGTGAACCGAGAAGGATTGGTTAAAACTCCGGAACGAGTAGCTAAATCGATGCAGTTCTTAACGCATGGATATGACATAAATCCGGACGAATTAATCCAACAAGCGATTTTTCATGAGGCGTATTCCGAAATGGTCTTAGTTAAAGACATCGACGTATATTCTTTGTGTGAGCATCACATGCTTCCATTCTTCGGCAAAGCGCACATTGCCTACATACCCGACGGAAAAATTGTTGGTTTAAGTAAACTCCCAAGAGTGGTTGATGCCTATGCTAGAAGACTGCAAGTACAAGAACGTTTGACGATTGAAATCAGAGACTGCATTCAACGTACCCTTGACCCCAAAGGAGTTGCTGTTGTTATTGAGTGCGCGCACATGTGCATGCAAATGCGCGGGGTAGAAAAACAAAATTCAGCCACAACGACCAGTGCTTTTACAGGAATTTTCTTATCGAATGAAGCAACTCGAAAAGAATTTATACATTTAATACAAAGTAAACTACATTAATATGACAGATTATTCTAACAACACGTACGAAGCGAGTATTGCAAGTAATTTTATTCGCTCGGTCTACAGCTACATGTTTATTGCTATGTCCGTTTCGGGTGTAATCGCTTATGCGGTTGGAACCAATAAACTTCTTTTTGATCAGTTGTTTATGACCAGTGATGGTGGTACTTCTATTTTTTTCTACGTCATGCTATTTGCCCCCTTGGTGATCTCGATGATTATTCAGTGGGGCTTTAAACGCTTATCAATGTCGATATTATTAGCTCTTTTCGTGGCTTACTCTGCAAGCATGGGTAGCACATTAAGCGTGATTTTCTTGGCGTATTCTACCCAAGCCATTGCTTTTACCTTCTTTGTGACTGCAGGTGCCTTCGCGGGTATGGCAGTGTTAGGATACACTACAAAAACTGACCTTACCAAATTCGGAAGTTTGCTTTACATGGTTTTAATCGGAATGATTCTTGCCAGTTTGCTGAACATGTTCATCGGTAGTGGAATGATGGATTGGGTGATTACTATTGTTGGAGTATTCGTGTTTACCGGGCTGATTGCCTACCAAATGCAACAGCTCAAAATGGTGGCTCAATCTCCTGATTTCAACGAAGAAACAAGAAACAAACTCGCCTTAATTGGTGGAATGCAGTTGTATATTTTATTTGTAAATTTATTTTTAACCTTGTTGCGCTTATTGGGCAGTCGAGATTAAAATTTATGTTTACCTTTGGAAAAACTTTAGCATATGTCAGGTAAATTTTTTGAAGAAAGTACAGCAGCGGTTGCAACCATATACACCATTTTTTTACTTGTGGTTATCGTATCAATCTTGATTTTCGGTTAATTAATAGTTGGGCATACCATGTTGGTCGACGCCCTCTTCTCCACCTATATTCGATATCGCTTAAAGCGAATCGAACTTTATCGTGACTTTCCTATAGAGTCACAGATCAAGGTAATTAAGGCACTGATTGATGCCGGACAACAGACCAATTTTGGTAAAATATACGGATTCGATCAAATTACTTCAATTGCCGATTTCCAAGAAAAAGTACCCTTACAAGATTATGATTCCTTAGAACCATTTATTCAACAAGCCATTCATGGCGCAAAAGATGTGCTTTGGCCCGGATACACCAAATGGTTCGCGAAAAGTTCAGGAACTACAGGGACTCGAATTAAAACGCTACCCGTAACTAAGGATAGTCTTGAACACACCCATTACGCTGGCGGTAAAGATTTACTGGCCTGTTATCATCAAAACGTACCAAACCGCAAACTCTATTCTAAAAAACATCTAATCCTAGGCGGAAGCAATAGTATTCAACCCATTGATCAGAACGCCATTGTAGCCGACTTGTCAGCCATCATAATCGATAACTTACCCATTTGGACTGAATTTCGGAGAGTACCTGAAAAACAAATCGTGTTGCACGCTGATTGGGAAGAAAAACTTATGCTAATGGCAGAAGCCAGTATAAAAGAGGATGTGGCCATTCTTGCCGGTGTACCCAGTTGGATAACAACCTTCAGTAAATTGGTATTGAAGCATTCAGGAAAAAACACCCTTACAGAAGTATGGCCGAATCTCGAACTTTATATCCACGGGGGAATGAGTCTTACGCCGTATCGAAATCAATTGGATATACTAATTGGTAATCCAGCCATGAATTATGTAGAATCTTATAATGCCTCTGAAGGATATTTCGGTTTACAAGATAAGCTATCATCAGATGGGATGTTGTTACTGACGGATTCCCAAGTTTATTACGAATTCATCCCCATGTCGACTTTTAAAGGACTTGGATCCTCGGACGTACTCACACTCGATCGGGTTTCTCTTGACGAAGAATACGCATTGGTCATTACCACCAGTGCAGGACTTTGGCGCTACATTATCGGAGATACTGTTACCTTTACCTCACTAGCACCATGTCGATTTAAAGTAACCGGAAGAACTGCACATTACATCAATGCGTTTGGTGAAAAAGCAGTAGTAATGCACATGGAACAAGCCATTAGTGAGTGGTCGACCCTACAACAACTCGAAATTAGCAATTATACGGTAGCTCCCTATTTTGATTTT
>JBJTWL010000022.1:0-27908 GCA_046081745.1 Flavobacteriales bacterium
GGTTCAATAAATTACCCGAAGACTTGGCGTATAACGCATAGGGAACGCTCATCATTTGCTGGGTACCGTAGGGCATGTATATCGTTGGGGCGGGCAAGCCCGAGAAGGCAACGCCTAAATCCAAAAAGAACGGACCATTTCCCCACGGAATATTGGTGAAATTACCTGAAAGAAGGGTTCCCGAACCAATCACAAAATTCACCAACCCAAATTGGTCGGTCGTTACATTCTGTCGCTCGGAATACACAATGGTTCCCGTAGTTGAGGTCTGACGTATGCTCACACGAATAGCAACGGGAGTGTTAGAAGACAAAGCTCCCGTACTGTTTCGTATCACCGCTTGGTAATTAATCCCATTGGGTGCTTGTGCATTTATCAAGGATGAGATAAGTATTACTGAAAGAACGAGTAGAAAGGAAAAAATTCTTTTCATGAATTAAGATTTAATGAGTTTTACTTGATGAATGAATTCTCCGGTAAGTTGATAGATATTTAAAAAATAAGTTCCCGGAGCGAGACCGGTGGAATAATCCGCCTTATGGCGCCCTCCTTTCATGATTTCATCATACACCAATTTTCCGTTGGCGTCAATGAGTTGCAGTTTCAGTTCTTGTTCCTCGTATTCCTTGGGCGCCTCAATGATGGAATAAGAATCAAAGGGATTGGGATAAATGTTAAATACCGGATTACTCGGTAACATTGCCGAAGTACCTGGCCCAACAGGGATTAAGGCATTCGGTTGTTGGAATCCGTTGCACATGCGCACATTCGTGTAGCCTATGGGCGTATTTACATAAATAAAAGGCTCACCCAAGGTATACGACATGATGTAATTGGTGCCAAACATCGTGGGTGTTATGTTTTTCGCTATTCTTCCTGCACTGGCTATGACGCGGCGTTTATCGATTTGGGCGTTGAGGGTAAATACCGAAATCGTGAGGAGGAGTATAAAAATTGATTTCATGAAGAATGGCAGTCTATTATGGTTTAGTAGCCGGCATGATTTACCCGTTTAACAAAAATATGCAATAATTACAAAAATGTATAATATGTGTTTAAAGTAATATACATATTGGAGTCATTCCCCTTAGTCCCCCTTCGAAGGGGGGGACAAGTATCATTCACGAATATTATTTTCCCTCCCACTTCGCCTTTGCAGTGGCGGAGCGAAGAAGGGGGATTGAGGTCTGATGACGCTGACGGTTATCATATGTATCCATGCGATTTCAAAGGAGCTACCCGTGTAATTTCAAAAAAATACTACCTTCGCCTTATGACTGCTCAAGAAATTACCATTCTGGTTAGCATCGGCCTCGCTGCAGGGGTCCTAAGTGGATTTGTTGGTGTAGGCGGAGGAATCGTAATTGTTCCAGCCTTAGTATATGCCCTAGGATTTACCCAACATCAAGCACAAGGAACCAGCTTATTTGTACTAGCTATGCCGGTTGTGATCCTTGCGGTCATGAATTATGCGAAAACAGGAAATGTTCATTGGAAATTTGGTTTAGTCATTGCCGCTACCTTCGTGATCGGAGGATTTATTGGATCCAAACTCTCATTAAAGCTTCCCGATGCATGGGTCAAAATTATTTTTGGTCTCATCATGGCCTATGTTTCATTTCGGCTCTTGCTTACCGGGTATCAAAGTTTAACCAGTCATGACTCCTGAAGAAATTTCCAAGGCCGTCGCTCAAATTGAAACACGCATACATGGGTATCGGACCTACATACACCGCTATCCTGAACTTTCGTTTCAAGAGCACAACACCATGTTGTTTGTTGCTGAAACGCTTTCCAAACTTGGGATTCGTCATGAAAAAGGGGTAGGTAAAACCGGCGTAGTAGCTTACATTGAGTCACCTCATGCTTCCCGTTGGATTGGTTTGCGTTCTGATTTAGATGCCTTGCCCATTCAAGAGGAAAATGAGGTAGAATATAAATCGTTGGTGCCTGGAGTGATGCATGCTTGTGGCCACGATGTGCATACTTCAATTCTTTTAGGAACGGCTGAAGTATTGCATGCCAATCGCAATAACTTACCTTGTTCCGTTAAATTAATCTTTCAGCCCGGCGAAGAGATGGCTCCCGGTGGTGCGAATTATATGATAGATGCCGGGGTCCTCGAAAATCCCAAGCCAGAATATTTGGTTGCCTTGCACGTGTACCCGGAAATGACTGTGGGTAAGATGGGGGTTCGTTCGGGACTTTACATGGCTTCGAGCGATGAAATACACATAAAATTCATTGGGGTAGGTGGACACGGAGCCTTGCCTGCGAATTGCGTGAATCCGCTTTCTATGGCAGCTGAAGTCGTGTTAAACGCACAGAAAATTATTGATGAATTTCATCCGGAAGGAGTTCCAACGGTACTGAGTTTTGGTCGGATTGAAGGACTTGGTTCAACCAATGTTATTCCCTCGGAATGTTCGCTTAAAGGTACCTTGCGTACCATGGATGAAGCATGGCGTGCGGAATTTTTTGAACGTTTTAATGCCTATGTGACAGACGTCGCCGCGCGTTATGGAGGTAGTGTAGCATTTCACCGCGCACCAGGATATCCATTCCTGAAAAATGACCCTGTAGTGACTGAGCGTGTAGAAAATTCGTTAAAAAATCAGTTTGGTACCGATGCGATAGAAACCCTTCCCTTGCGAATGACCGCCGAAGATTTTGCCTTCTATAGCCACAAAGTTCCAGTTTGCTTTTTTCGCTTAGGAGTTGGTGATCCCGCCAAAGAAATCAATTATGGAGTACACCATCCTAAATTTGACATTCATTCTGACGCCTTGCGAATAGGCGTGGAGGCCATGCTTTCCGTGGTGTTCAACGGTTAACTGGGGGTTAAGATTTTATCCATTTCCTAGTTCATTGAATTTTTCTGCTTACCTTGGGGAATCAATTTGTTCCTATGGCTTCTTTAGCTCCCATTTCCGGCCCCCTTGGTAAACAACGAGCCGCGCATCTCTTGCGCCGAGCAACCATGGGTCCAAGGTTGCAAGACATTAACGCATTTTCCTCCTT
This sequence comes from Flavobacteriales bacterium, assembly GCA_046081745.1. Taxonomy (GTDB): domain Bacteria; phylum Bacteroidota; class Bacteroidia; order Flavobacteriales_D; family Crocinitomicaceae; genus UBA952. The sequence goes on from JBJTWL010000022.1 coordinate 3,022, forward strand.
AACGCCACAAGCCGCATTCAATGCGTTGGTGCAAAATGATCCGATGCCTGCGTTTCCAAAAGATCCAAATACCGGAACAGATTGGATTTATCCCAACGTGCCTGACCCAACGCAAATCAATGACATTTGGTCTGATTTAACCAGGTGTTGGTGGCTAAGCAATGTGAAGCAATCAGGTCCGAACCTAACCGAGCGAATGCTGTGGTTTTACCATACGCACATCCCCGTAATTATGACCCGTATTTCATGGAATCCGCAATTGGCCGTGGATTACCTTCGGTTATTAAGGCATTATGCACTAGGAAATTACAAGGACCTCGTTAAAGCCATATGCATCGATAATGCCATGCTAATTCATTTGGATGGTAACCTCAACATAAAAAGTGTTCCCCAAGAGAATTTTGGTCGTGAATTTTTAGAGCTCTTTACAGTGGGTAAAGGTCCTGAGGTTGCACTGGGGGATTACACCAATTTTTCCGAGCAAGATGTGAAAGCCCTGACTAAGGTCTTTACCGGTTGGCAATTCGATACGACCTTTCAAACGGTTGACCCGGTTACTGGGATTCCAAGTGGAAAAGTTAAAGCAGACAACAACGGGAATGCAACGCAGCACGATGTGACAGGTAAACAGTTTTCTGCGGCGTTTAGTAATCAAACCATTCAAACTCCAAATGTAGCCAATTGGACGTGTTCAACGGCGTCTGTGTACACCGAGTTAGGTGCAGCAGTTGATATGGTGTTTTCTTCGGTGAATACAGCGAAACACATCGTTCGAAGGGTATATCGGCAATTTGTGTATTTCGAAATTACCCCTACGATTGAAACTGATATTATTGAGCCGTTGGCAAATACGCTTATGGCTAATAATTACGATATGATGAGTATCTTATCGATCTTATTGCAAAGTGAGCATTTCTATGATGTAGATTCACCGCCTACCAGCGATAACAGCATCGGAGCCATTATAAAATCCCCCTTGGATGTAACCTTAGGAGCCATTCGGTTTTTTGAATTGAACGGACCAAATCCTACCTCAAACCTAACCCAGCATTATACCTTGTACGGACAATTATTGCAGCAACTGAGTTTGCAGGGCTTGGAATTATTTGAGCCGGTTGATGTGGCGGGCTATGACCCGTATTTTCAAGTGCCATCGTTTCACCGATACTGGATTTCGGCAAATTATTTGGCGAATCGCTATAAGTTTGCAGAGTTACTCATTAATGGATTCTCAAGTGGTGGAACGTCCTTGCTTAAGTTAGAGGTTCTTCCTTTTGTGGAGGCCAATGCCACACAAGTGTCCGACCCAACGATTTTGGTGCAAGACCTCGTGGAATGGCTTATCCCGATTACCATCGACCAAGCGCGCTTTGATTATTTTAAGGACGAGATTTTATTGAATAATGGGGCGATTGATTGGACAACGGAATGGGCTACCTACCAATCGACTTCAAATAATACATTGGTCAAAGCTCAATTGGAGTTGTTGGTTAAGTCCATGATGCAATCACCAGAATATCAACTATTTTAATCCGACGCAGATGAAAAGAAGAGATTTTATGAAGCTGTCTTCCCTGGTGAGTTCGGGAATGTTGATGAAATTTAATGGAGTACCCCTGTACGCCTTCGAAGGTGACAGTTTACTTCATAAGATTGCTAAGAATAGCCTGAATGATAAAGTCTTAGTATTGATTGAGATGCATGGAGGAAACGACGGATTGAATACCGTGATTCCAATTAACCAATACGGACAATATTATAATCATCGGGCGAACATTGCGATACCAGAAAATGGCCTTCGAAAATTTATAACCCTGGATACTACCTTGCCGGATAACCGACAAGTGGGCTTACATCCCGACATGACGGCCGCTAAGGCGATGTACGACCAAGGGAATTTTGCGGTAATCCAAAACGTTTCTTATGAAAACATGAACGGTTCACATTTCCGCAGCCGCGATGTGTGGATGATGGGAGGCGGGTACAACGATTATTACAATTCCGGTTGGATGGGCCGCTATTTAGATTACACCTATCCGGGGTATCCAGATAATTATCCAAGCCCACAAATTCCTGATCCCTTAGCCATTGAAATGGGAACGGCGGTTTCGTTGGCTTTTCATCGAGAGCAGGGGATTCCGGCTGGATTGAGCATTCAGGACCCAGTGGCTTTTTATAATTTGATCAATAGCGTAGGAATTGACCCTCCGCTGAACATTCCAGATACGCATGCGGGAGACGAGATCGAGTACATTATGCAAATCGAAAAGCAAGCCAATAGCTATGCAGAACGCCTAAAAGATGTGTATGAGGCAGGCGCTAATTCGAACGTAGTGTACCCGGATTTATACCCATATATTGCCCCGGCTTCTTCGAAACACAACCCCTTGGCACCTCAATTACAAGTGATTTCCAGGTTGTTAAGCGGGGGCATCGGAACTAAAATATTTATTTGCCGCATCGGAGGATTTGATTCTCATGCCAATCAGGTGGTCAACAACAACCCAACGATGGGATCGCATGCCGCCTTACTCTATCATATTTCATCGGCGATGAAAGCATTTTATGATGATTTGCAAAACATGGGACTGGCTGACCGGGTACTTTCAATGACCTTTTCTGAATTTGGAAGACGGGTACAATCCAATGCCAGTTATGGAACGGATCATGGCAATGCGGCACCCATGTTGGTGTTTGGCACCTGCATTAACCCTGGAGTGTATGGTGTGAATCCGGATTTAGCTAACTTACAGTATGGAAATATTCCGATGGAATTTGATTACCGACAGGTATTTACTTCGGTGGTAAAAGATTGGTTTAATGCACCAGATCAGGCCCTTCAAGAAGTTCATTTTGAGCAATTTGTGGATTCGAGAATAGACTATGTGCGTTGTAAAGAATTAAGCACCACGGAACTCTTTCAGCAAAATTTATCCTTGAATTGTTATCCGAATCCGACCAATCAAGAATTATTCATTGATTATACCTTGAAACAAGAGGTCGACTTGAAAATTGAGTTGTTTGATTTAATGGGACGATCCTTAGGAGCGATTGAAGATGCGCCAAATACGCCGGGATCCCACAGCGTGATGTTTAATTTTGGTCAAGTAATCAGCGGAACCTATTTGGTGCGAATGTATGCTAATGATGCAGTTTTAACTCGAAAAGTAATTTTATCTAAGTCATGAAGAAGCGTTGGTTTGTAGGTTTCATTTTGGTGTTGTTGTCGTTACAGGTAAATGCACAGAGTAGAAAACATCAATACCGAAAAGATCGGTATTTTTTTGGTGTTACCATGGGGTCGGGTTTTACCCAACCGATAATCAGAGAACGGTTTAGTTTAATGGAAACCACGCCGCAGTCGGCAAATGAGAATTTCGACAAGAAATACGGCAACTTATTCCAGCATAGTGGAGGGATTTATGGATTGCATTTTTCGTTTGCATTTACCAAACTATTCTCCGTGGTCAGTCAACCGTGTTTTCAGACCCAGCGGTATAATTATATGAACAACTACCATTGGTCGGATACCATTACGGGCGGGGAAGTATATAAGGAGTTTTTACACCGTCAAAAAATTAGTAACATTCGAATTCCGATCATCGCGCGCATGGATTTTTCCGCACGCAGGTGGTCTCCATTCATACAAGCAGGTTTGTCTGCGGATATTGCATATTTTGCCAGTAAGCAAATCTATACCGACAACGTGGTGGATCGTACGGTGGATCGTAAAACAGCAGTGTCTTCAAATGTGGCTGAAATGACTGAACACCTAAATCGCTTTAATGTGTATGCAGTGGGGGGTGCGGGAATATCGTACTACCGTGAACAGTTTGCACTCTCGTTATCAGGGAATATCCGTTATGGCTTGCGAACGACTATTGATCCCTTGGAACGATATGCTGACTATACCGGTATGGCCGCTGAATACTTGGATGTACAAGATAAATTCAATTTGTTAACCATGGATATCATGCTAACGCTCATGGTCCCAATCCATAAAAAATGGTAGTATGAAACGTATTGCACTATTTTGCTTCTTCGGCTTGTTTTTTCTTTTGTTTTCCTGCGAAAAGAAAGATACAACCTCCTTACCCTTTGTTAAAATCTACGACGACCAAAATGGCAATCGTTCCTTTATTCCGTTGTCGATTATCAAGTCGACTCAAGATCATGGGTTTATCATATTGAGTGCGTTTGATGGGTGGAAGATCCAGCTCATGAAAATTGATAAAGACGGTGTGTTTAAATGGAATGTAGAACTGCCTGATGCCTATGTGAATGCCGTCCCGTCCTTGTTAAATATCAATGGGCAATTGTATCTGGTATGTATGGACCCCATTGAATTAAATACACGCATCTTGCGTATCGATGAAACAAATCATACGGTAAGCCAAGTTTCAACCCTAGAAGAAGTATCTTATCCAGTTCACGCCTATTACAATGGAGATCACCTTTATCTCATGAGTTGTCCCTTATCTGCTCAAATGATGGGAATACATGAAGTGAGTACAGCACTGGACACAGTGGTTCGGGTAGGGGCATTGGATATTGGGATGAACGTCGATGAGCAGTTACTAAAACATGCAATGCATACGGGGAAACAATGGCCGTTTTTCATCAAGTCCACGCCGGAAAAGGACCGTTTTGTGGTGAATGGATTTGCTAATTATTCTTTTTCTACGGTATTTTTAGATAATAATCTTCAATTTACGGGGGTATACAACGGTGCAGCCTTGGATGGTGGCATAAATCAACTCGAACCCTTGGGGTCGGGTGAATATGGCATGTCTCGCGTTTCGGGAGAATACGTGTTTTTTAATCCAAAGCTTAGTTTGGATCCAACCGCGGTTGAAATGGCTACCTCAATTGAGGCACAAGGAGATGCTGAATTAAACCATGAAACACCTGTTTTGATCAAAGAATTAACGATTAAGGGGCAAAAATACCGGGCATTTCTTGCCTCAACACGAAGCAATCAATTGTCTTTGAAGCTCTATGACGAAACGGGAAAAAAAGTAGCGGGTACATACATTAGCAAGAACATTCCAATTAAAGCCTGTGATTTGATGCAGACCGCTTACGGAGAATTGCTAATTTTAACGCAAGTAAGGGTCATGGGAAGTTATAACCGCATTGGAACGATTAAACTTTCCAAAGCAAACTTAGAATTCTTGGTTACCCCGGAATAACTAGTTTTTATGAGAATCTTCAGCCTATTCGTTTGTTTAATCCTCCTCGTTTCATGCAATAAGGAACGTCGATTTAATCGGAATTTACAAGGTACTTGGGAAGTGATTATGGTTAAGTTTCAAGATTCGGATGGGTTTTCATTTTTTGATAATAATCCGAAAGGTAGTCTTAATATCACAGATGAATCCGTACAAGGAGAGCTTACAGCGGCGTTTGAAACGTTTCAAGGTTTAGTATCCGATACGTTAGCGTTGCAGGGAACCTACCAACTGCAACTCAATGCGTCAGAATTGAATTGGATTCAAGCACCCGATACGATTAAAAACCGCATTTTCGTGATTACCAATAAGAATTTAGAGATTGAACACTATGATGCTTCGAGCCAATTGCGCTGGCGCTATGTGTTCAAAAAGGTAAAGTAATTACAAGAAACCTAATTCAAGTTTAGCTTCTTCCGACATCATATCTTTATCCCAAGGCGGATCAAATACAATATGTACGCGGCATTCATTTACCTCTTCCATCGCTTTTACCTTGTCCTCAACTTCTTTAGGTAGTGTTTCCGCAACCGGACAATTGGGAGAGGTAAGGGTCATGTCAATATCGACTTCTTTGTCTTCGTTAATTCGAATTTCATAAATTAAACCCAGCTCAAATACATCCACCGGAATTTCCGGATCATAAATGGTTTTCAGTACAGTAACGATTTCGTTTTCTAGTTCAATCATGATGTAAGTTGCTTCAGTCCGTCACTTTTTAATCGGTTCATCATGCCTACCAATCCATTAGCACGTGTAGGGGAAAGGTGTTCTTGCAATCCAATTTTTCCGATAAAGTACAACTCACTTTTAACAATGTCTTCGGGTGTTTGGTTCGATAAAACACGAATTAATAAACTTATTATCCCTTTCGTAATGATGGCGTCTGAATCTGCGGTAAACACTAAGTGCTTATCTCGCATTTCTGAGGCTACCCAAACCCGCGACTGACATCCATGAATCAAACGTTCCTCCGTTTTTTTATCCTCGGAAATTAATGGTAGTTCCTTGCCCAAGTCGATGATATACTCGTATTTTTCCATCCAATCGTCAAACATGGCAAATTCATCAATGATCTCGTCTTGAAGTTGGTTAATGGATTTACTCATGACAATAGGTGTATTGAACGTTGAACTGCAATAACAAATTGGTCAATTTCTTCGGTAGTATTATAAAAAGCTAGGGAGGCTCTTACTGTGCCTGGAATATTGAATTGCTTCATGAGCGGTTGGGTGCAATGGTGGCCGGTGCGCACGGCAATTCCTTGCTTATCTAGCAGCGTTCCTAGGTCAAACGGATGAATATCACCGATTAGGAAGGATAGGGTACTGCAGGTTTCAGGAGCTTCCCCAATGAATCGAATGCCCGGGATTTCACGCATTCGCTCGCGCAAATACGTTCCAAGTGTATATTCGTGTTGAAAGGCACCTTGTAAATCAAGGGATGTTAAATATTCAAAGGCCGCTCCTAAGGCGATAGCTCCGCTGATATTAGGCGTTCCAGCTTCAAATTTTAACGGCAATCCGTTGTAGGTGGTTTTCTCAAAGCTCACCTGTTCTATCATGTCTCCACCGCCTTGATAGGGTGGGAGGCTATCTAATACGTTCTTTTTACCATAAAGAATGCCGATGCCGGTAGGACCCAATACCTTGTGACCAGAGAAGGTTAGGAAATCACAATCTAAATGTTGAACATCGATGGGTAGATGTTGAATACTCTGTGCAGCATCTACAAGTACCTTAGCGCCGAATTGATGTGCTTTTTCTATCAATTGCTCCACAGGGTTGATGGTCCCGAGTGTATTCGAAATGTGGATGATGCTCAATAATTTGGTACGCTCGCTCAATAGGGATTCAAAGGCCTCTAAGTCCAAGGTGCCTGCTGTTGTAACAGGAATTACTTTTAAAACCGTGCCTTTTCGCTCGCAGAGCATTTGCCAAGGAACGATGTTCGAGTGGTGTTCCATGCCCGAGATGATAATTTCATCTCCAGGTTGGAGCGTTTCGCCAATACTGAAAGCCACGGTGTTAATGGAGTCTGTAGTTCCTTTCGTGAAAATCACCTCTTGGCTGTGCGCTGCATTGATATAACGTGCCACGGTAGTTCTTGCCTGCTCATATGCATTGGTCGCCTGATCACTCAAGAAATGCACGCCTCGGTGAACATTCGAATTTTCGTGCCCGTAATATTGTGTAATTCGTTGAATTACCTGATTTGGCTTTTGAGAAGTAGCGCCGTTATCGAAATAAATTAAAGGCTTTCCATGTACGCTTTCTGAAAGAATCGGAAAGTCTTTTCGTATAAGATTTACGTTAAACGCGCTCATGGTACAAAAGTACAACATTCCCTTATGTTGAACGAATCTAAAGAAGCTAAATGTTACTTCGGTTGCATTTCAATAAACGGGATCAGCATTTCTTCCATGGATATTCCTCCGTGTTGGAAGGTGTTCCCATAATGATTCACAAAATGATTGTAATTATTTGGATATACGAAGAAATCAGATTCACGCGCGAAAACGTATTCATTCGATAGTTTTATTTGGGGTAAAAACGCTTCAGTAGGTTTATCCACAACAAATACTTCTTTTTTATCATAACTTAAACCGCGTCCAACTTTGTATCGAAGGTTGGTGTTGGTTGAGCGTTCTCCGACAATTTTAATAGGCTTATTTACCTTTACTGTTCCGTGGTCTGTGGTGATGATTAAATGCGCTCCGATTTCTTTGAATTTTAGAATCAACTCTTGAAGCGGTGAATGTTCAAACCAGGATTTTGTGAGGGACCGATACGCGGCTTCATCGCTTGCTAATTCACGAATCATTTCCATTTCTGTTCGTGCATGTGAAAGCATGTCTACAAAATTATAAACTACAAAATTCACATCGTTTTCCTTGATTTGATTAAACTGCTCGTTAAGTTTCTTCCCCGCTTCCAAGTTGGTAATTTTATGATAACTCCATTTGCACTGTTTGCTCAATCGCTTTAATTGTTGCTCAAGTAATTCTTTTTCAAATTGATTTTTACTACCCTCGTCTTCCTCATAGCGCCAGTATTGTGGAAATTTCTTTTCGATTTCGGTAGGAAGCAATCCGGCAAAGAACGCGTTTCTCGCATAATGTGTAGCTGTGGGTAAAATGGAGTAAATCACCAACTCTTCCTCTTTTTGATAGGATTTTGATATGAGGGGTTCCAAAATTTTCCATTGGTCATAGCGTAAGTTATCGATAACCAAAACCGCCAATTTTTCCTTGCCAATTTTCGGTAATACTCGATTTTGAATCATCTGGTGCAGGAGGTGTGGGGCTTCTTCCGTACCGTTTATCCAATCGAGGTAATTATCTTCTATAAAATCGCAAAACAACTGATTCGCTTCTTTTTTCTGCATTTCGAAGATTTCCTTCATCGCTTTATCTTCTGCTTGCTCAAGCGCTAACTCCCAATACACCAATTTACGATGCATTTCTGTCCATTCGTTGGCGTCCATTCGATTATTTAATTGCATGCCAAGTTGCCGAAATTCTTGTTGGTAGTTGACGTTGGTTTTTTGTGCTACAAGCTGGGATTGTTGTAGGATTTTCTTTAGGCTGAGTAGTATCTGATTGGGATTAACAGGTTTGATGAGGTAATCTGCGATCTTACTTCCAATGGCTTCTTCCATGATAAATTCCTCTTCACTTTTTGTGATCATCACCACAGGAACTAGCGGATTGATTTCTTTGATTTTAGATAAGGCTTCTAATCCACTGATTCCTGGCATGTTTTCGTCTAAAAAAATGACATCATACGCGTTTTCTTCAGCTTTATCTATCGCATCTGTTCCGTTGGTTACCCGATCAACCGAATACCCTTTTGATTCTAAGAATAAGATATGAGGTTTTAGTAGTTCAATTTCGTCGTCGGCCCAAAGTATTTTACCCATTAGTTATATTTAAGTAAGTTTGCAGTATTAATTGTAAAAATAAGCAATTGCCAACTTTTTCTCATCCTTCCAATAAAAAGAAAATCATTAACGATCCCGTTTATGGATTTATCGCGGTTCCGGATGAATTGATTTTTGATGTATTGAATCATCCCTACATGCAGCGACTTCGTCGAATTATGCAATTAGGGCTTTCACATTTAGTTTATCCCGGTGCGCAGCATACGCGTTACACCCATGTCTTGGGTGCAATGCACTTAATGGGATTGGCAGTTTCGGTACTCCGTCGGAAAGGGAATGAGATTACGGAAGACGAAGAGCGTGCGGTTAAATTAGCCATACTCTTACACGACATCGGACATGGTCCCTTCAGTCATGCCTTGGAATACGATATTGTAAATGGAGTTACCCATGAAGATTTGAGTGGCTTATTTATAGACCGCTTGTCAAAGGAATTTGGAGATGATTTAGGAAGGGCTAATTTGATTTTTAAAAACGAATATCCCAAGCCATTTTTACATCAATTGGTTTCGAGTCAACTCGATATGGACCGGTTAGATTATTTAAATCGGGATAGTTTTTACAGTGGGGTAAGTGAAGGAATAATTGGTTCGGATCGCTTAATTGAAATGCTTGCTGTCCATGAAGGAAATTTGGTCTTGGAGGAAAAAGCAATTTATTCGGTAGAAAAATTCATTGTTGCCCGTCGGTTAATGTATTGGCAAGTGTATTTGCACAAAACAGTAGTGGCGGCGGAACATATGTTGATTCATGCCCTACGAAGAGCTAAACACCTGGTTAAAAACGGGGAGGTCTTGTTCGCGTCTCCTTCGCTCACCGTATTCCTAATGCAAGATGTAACCTTGAGTGACTTTAAAACGGATCCTCAATATTTAGACGCTTTTGCCCAATTAGACGATTACGACATTTGGGGGGCGATTAAGGTATGGCAACATCATGAGGATCGGATCTTGTCCTTGTTGTGCAGTGGGTTAGTCAATCGAAACTTATTTAAAATCGAGATTTCGAAACAGCCTTTTCCTGTTGACCGTATTTCCTTGGAGAAAGAACTCGTAAGAAACCATTTTAATATTCATTCCGATGGCTTAGAAGATTTAGTATATCATGATTTATTGATGAATAAAGCCTATACTAACGACAAGCAAAACATTAATTTATTGATGAAAAACGGATTGGTAATAGACTTAGCCAAAGCTTCGGACAACTTGAATATTTCAGCATTAGCACATCCGGTAGAAAAATATTTCTTGTGCTATCCACAGCATCATTGACGACTTAGTTTTCCCGCTCTCCAGTCTTGTACAAGCTTGGCCCAGGCATATGGGTTGAATAAATTATTCGAAGGCAATTGACCGTTCGTGTATAGTTTGGTTAGGCGTTGATTTTGGGCATAACCATAGGCTAAGGAGGCGTCATTGTTCATTTTTGCAGCTACAAATGCCAACGATTCACCTGAAAGTTCGCGTTGAGCCCTGCGCATCGCATCATCATAGGGTTTCATTTCGACAAAATAACGCGCGAATTCATCTCGGGAAGGCCATGGATGAACTACGACTTCCGGCATATTTAAGGTATCTGCTTGCATCATATGAACAATGCTGTAGCGGTTTTCGCTTAGGGAATCCGGAATGATGTATGTAGAACTGGCGTATCCGTAATAGTTGAAAACTAATGTATCTCCCGGAAAAGAAACCATGGTAAAAAATCCGTAATAATCTGCAATAACTCCCTTTCTGATGGATCGGTTCCAGACGGTAGTATAGGGTAGCGTTTCTAAGTTGTCCTCGGCAATAATTACGCCTGAAATCTGAAGCATTCGGGATGTATCAACCGCCGATCGTTGTGCCTTGAGAGGGCCGCATAAAAAGGTTAAAAATAAAAGGGGTAACCATTTCATAGGGTACAAGATTAAGGAAAAAACAGCAAGAAATAAGTGATTTTAATTTAATTAACATTTCATTGGTTTTTCACTCAATAAATCCCCTGAAATTTCTTATTTTTGCGAGAATTTATTGCTTTAGATTCACACATGTCACTGAATAATCTTACTCAAATTACCGAAGGCTTCACGTACGATGATGTCTTGTTGGTTCCAGCCTTTTCTCAGGTCTTGCCCCGAGAAGTAGTTCTACAAAGCCGTTTTTCCAAAAATATTGTGGTAAACTCTCCTGTAGTTTCCTCCGCCATGGATACGGTAACTGAACACCGATTAGCCATTGCAATCGCGCAACAAGGAGGAATAGGGGTGGTTCATAAAAACATGTCTATTGCCGAACAAGCGATTGAAGTGAGAAAGGTTAAACGCTCAGAGAGCGGTATGATCATAGACCCCATTACCTTGTCGGAATCAGCAACAGTAGGTGATGCACTTGCACTCATGAAAGAAAATAGCATTGGAGGTATTCCGGTGGTGGATGAAATTAGATGTTTGAAAGGTATTGTGACCAACCGTGATTTGCGCTTTGAACGTGAGTTGTCCAAGCCAATTGTTGAGGTTATGACTTCCACGAATTTAATTACCACCAAAGACGGGACAGATTTAACTACGGCTGAAACGATTCTGCAGCAAAACAGAATAGAGAAGTTGCCAGTGGTTGATTTGGAAGGTCGCTTGATTGGGTTAATTACATACCGTGATATCATTAAGGTAAAAGAACACCCGCTTTCTTGTAAAGATAATTTAGGACGACTTCGAGTTGCGGCGGCTGTAGGCATAGCAGATGAAACGATCGACCGCGTAAAAGCATTGGTGGAAGCAGGTGTGGACGCCATTGTTATTGATACAGCACATGCGCATACGGCGGGTGTAGTAAAACAATTAAAAGATATTAAGGGGTTATACCCAACTTTAGAAGTGGTTGTTGGCAATATTGCTACGGCAGATGCAGCACGTTTTCTGGTTGAAGCGGGCGCTGATGCGGTGAAAGTTGGTATTGGTCCAGGATCTATTTGTACGACCCGAGTTATTGCCGGAGTTGGTGTTCCACAGTTAACTGCAATTAACGAGGTTGCAAAGGCAATTGAAGGTACGGGTGTTCCTGTAATCGCTGACGGTGGAATTCGCTACACAGGAGATATTGTAAAAGCAATCGCAGCTGGAGCGGATAGTGTGATGCTCGGTGGAATGTTTGCTGGCGTAGAAGAATCTCCTGGTGAAACCATCATTTATGAAGGAAGAAAGTTCAAAACGTACCGAGGAATGGGCTCACTTGAGGCGATGCAAAAAGGGTCAAAAGATCGTTACTTTCAGGCCGGTGAGGAAGATTTGAAAAAATTGGTTCCGGAAGGGATTTCTGGACGGGTGCCGTTTAAAGGGCAATTGCTCGAGGTGATGTACCAAATTACAGGTGGTTTACGTGCTGGAATGGGATATTGCGGTGCAAAGACTATTGCCGAATTGAAAGGTGCTCGTTTTGTGCGCATTACCTCAGCGGGTGTGCGCGAATCCCACCCCCACGATGTAACCATTACGCGCGAAGCGCCGAACTACAGTATTAAATAATCAGTTTAGAAGTATGAAAAGAGTATTATTTGCAATATTAACACTTGTTTTTGCCGTGACTTACGGTCAAAAAGACCCTATTATCCTGAAGGTGAATGGAGAGAAAATCACCAAAAGTGAGTTCTTACAGATTTACTTAAAAAATAATCCGAATCCAAAATATGATCAGGCATCCATGGATGAATATATGGATTTATTTAAGAAGTTTAAACTCAAAGTAATCGAAGCAGAAGCCTTAGGATATGATACCATTCCTAAACTGAAACGTGAGTTCGAAGGCTACAAACGACAATTAGCCATTCCTTATTTAATTGATTCTGCTCAGAATGATAGTTTGGTGCGCGAGGCTTATTTCCGAACGGTGAACGAGGTTAGGTGTTCACATATTTTAGTGAAAATTGATCCTTCCGCTACTCCTGCGGATACCCTTGCAGCATATAATCGAATTTTAGCCCTGAAAGCTAGAATTGATAAAGGGGAAGATTTTGCCTCTGTCGCGAGAATGAAGAATGGTTCAGATGATCCATCTGCCACTTCAAACGGTGGAGATTTAGGCTATTTTACGGCCTTTCAAATGGTATATCCGTTTGAGGACATGGCCTACAAAACAGCCGTAGGTTCAGTTTCAGCTCCGTTCAGAACTCGTTTCGGATATCACATCCTCAAGACAACCGGACTTCGTCCGTCAAGAGGTTCCATTAAAACTGCGCACCTTATGATCAGTGTGGCCAAGGATGCAGATCAAGCGACCAAGGATAATGCAAAAAAGAAAGTGGACGAAATCTATCAGAAGTTGAAAGATGGAGCTAAATGGGAAGAAATGGTAGCGATGTATTCAGATGATCCAGGAACGAGTAAAAAAGGTGGAGAACTTCCGATGTTTGGTTCTGGTACCACTCAACGTATGGTACCTGAGTTTGAAGAGGCCTCTTTTGCGCTTCAAGCCGATGGGGATTTTAGTGCACCCTTGAAGACGAATTACGGATATCACATCATTAAGCGGTTAGAACGTAAAGATGTTGCTGGTTTTGAAACCATTAAAAAGGAACTACAAACTAAAGTGAATAAAGATGAGCGTTCCAAGAAAACGCAAGATTCTTTTGTTAGAAAATTGAAAGCCAAATACAAATATGCAGCCGGAGCTAAAGAGAATTTGGCATGGTTTGAGGCCAATTTAGATTCAACCTACTTTATGGGTAAATGGAATGCCAATGCGCTAAAGTCAAATAAAACCTTATTCACTTTGGATGGTGTGTCGTTTGGTCAGCAACAGTTTGCTCGATACCTTGAAAAAAATTACCGTGCGTTGAAGAAAGATGAGTCACAAATGACAGTGGCCTCTCAATATAAAAACTGGGAGAAAGCCGCCATTCTTGAGTACGAGGAGAAATTACTTCCATCAAAATATCCAGAATACAGAGCACTCGTGAATGAATACCATGATGGGATTTTGTTGTACGAGGTTATGTCAGATAAAGTATGGAACAAAGCAGTAAAAGATACCGCCGGTTTACGTGCCTATTTCCTTGCTAATCGCGATAAATACATGTGGCCTTCTCGCATAGAGGCGACCGTTTATGAGTGTTTAAATTTAAGTGTTGCTAATGAAGTTGCATCGATGATTGTAAATGATACGGTTACATCAAAACATGTCATAGAGAAAATCAACAAGGATACTGAATTGAATTTGAAAGTAAAAATGAACAAATTTGATCCAGAAACCACTGCCTTTCTTAAAGGTAAATCGCTTAATTTGGGGGTAAATAAGGCCTATGAATTTGAAGGCAAATTTTATGTGGTTAAAGTAACGAATTTGCTTCCGATCATGAAAAAAGAATTTAGCGAAGCGAAAGGATCTGCGACTTCGGATTATCAAAATTTCTTAGAGAAAAATTGGTTGGAAAGTTTAACATCTAAATACAAGGTTAAAGTCAATAAAAAAGTGCTTTATAACCTTGGTAAATAATGAGAATCTTATCCCTTTTATTTGCTGTTTGGAGCTTTTCGATGGTATATGCCCAGCCCTTGGTGTTGGATAAAATTGCAGCGCAAGTCGGAGACAATATCATTTTGCTTTCAGATTTGAAAATTCAAGAAATACAGGCAAAGGAAGCGAAGATTGAAATTGATAGCAACTTTGGTTGCCGCATGCTTGAAGAGTTGATGATTGAGCAAGTGTTGCTGAATCAAGCGAAACTTGATAGTATACTCATTGCAGACGAACAAGTGGATGCGGATATGGAAAATCGCTTGCGATTGATTCAGCAACAGATGGGGGGGAGACAGAAACTTGAGGAGTTTTACGGAATGACCTACACTGAAATTAAAGATAAATTCAGGGAGTCAATCCGTTCGAAAATGCTCGCTGACGAAATGCGTAATACGATTACTACGGGTTTGAGTGTAACTCCGAAAGAAGTAACTTCCTTTTTTAATTCCTTGCCTGCAGACAGTATTCCTTACATAAACATGCAACTTGGATTCCAACAGATTGTCATTTATCCAGAAATCACCAAAGAGGACAAGAAAACGGCGTATGTAAAGCTTGCTGGTTTGCGCGATGAGATTGTTGTGTCAGGTAAAGCGTTTGAGTCTATGGCTCGCCTTTATTCAATGGATCCAGGCAGTGCGCCTATGGGGGGTAAAATTGCTGCAACAAAGGGCATGATGGTCCCACAGTTCGAATCCACGGTGTTTAAATTAAAGCCCAATGAAGTCTCAGAGATTATAGAAACTGAATTCGGGTATCATATCATTAAGTTGATTTCTCGTGCGGGTGAAGATTTCGTTTGTTTACACATCCTTATTCGCCCTGAGTTTAGCATCCAAGCCGTGAATCGCGCTTCTCAGCGAATGGATTCATGTTATCGCATGTTGAAAATGAACGAACTGTCCTGGGAGCAAGCAGTAGCTCGTTTTTCCAATGATGCCTCAACCAAACAAAATAAAGGGATAATTACAAACCCGAGAACTGCCTCGCAAATGTGGGACATGAGTGATTTGAATGAAATTGATCAACAAATTTATCTGCTTACCGATGCCATGGAGGAAGGTGATATAACGCAGCCCAATTTATACATGGATTTTATGACGCGTGAGCAAGGAATTCGAATAGTACGATTGATGAAACGTGTTCCCGCACACAAAGCGAACCTCAATGACGACTATGCATTAATCAAGCAGGCGGCAGAGAGTGATAAACGTACGCGAATCATCAATAAATGGATCGATTCAAAACTCGGGAACGCCTACATCCGAATCGATGCTGAATTTCTTTCCTGTCCGTTTCAACACCACTGGATAAATAACTAATACTATGAATGATTCAGATAAATTGATTGCCTTAAGTGCCAGCTATAAAAACCTTAAAGTGGAAATCCATAAGGTAATTGTTGGACAAGAAGAAGTCGTTGATCAGGTTTTGATTTCGATGTTCTCCGGAGGACATTGTTTGCTTATTGGAGTTCCCGGTTTGGCAAAAACCTTATTGGTCAATACCATTTCTAGTGCACTTGGAATCGGGTTCAACCGAATTCAGTTTACGCCAGATTTGATGCCGTCAGATATTGTAGGTTCTGAGATCTTAGATGAATCTCGCAATTTCAAATTCATTCAAGGCCCCCTCTTTACGAACATGGTACTGGCCGATGAAATAAACCGTACCCCACCTAAAACGCAATCAGCCTTGCTAGAGGCGATGCAAGAACGAAAGGTGACCGCCGCAGGAACGAGCTATGTGTTACCGAAACCATTTTTTGTTTTGGCTACGCAGAATCCGATTGAACAAGAAGGTACATATCCGTTGCCTGAAGCGCAACTTGACCGTTTTATGTTCAATGTATGGGTTGATTATCCCCAATATGAAGATGAATTGACCATCGTTAAAGCCACCACATCAGACCTAAAGGTTCAGGTGAACGCTGTGATATCAGGGGAAGAGATTTTAGATTATCAGGATTTAATTCGACGCATTCCTGTGGCAGATAATGTATTGGAGTATGCCGTTCAATTGGTGGCTAAAACGCGTTTGAATTCTCCCTATGTACATGATTTAACGAAAAAGTATATTACATGGGGTGCAGGTCCAAGAGCTTCACAATACTTGATCCTTGGAGCTAAATGTCATGCCGCATTGCATGGTAAGTTTTCACCAGATATTGAAGATGTAAAAGCGGTTGCTGCACCGATCCTTCGTCATCGTTTAGTGCGGAATTATAAGGCGGAAGCGGATGGGTATACGATGGATAAAATCATAGCATCCTTATTGTAATTCACTTTTCAACAACCCACATCATTTTGTTGAAAAGAAAGGGGTGAACTTTTAGGTGACCCGAGGCGAATCCCCTACATTCGCTTAAAAGCGATTGGGACATGTTCGAGGACGATGATGATGCACAATTTGATGGTCAACTACAAGGCGATTTGGCCTTGTTCGAATCCTTTTTATCCGGTAATACGCTTGGTTTTATAGACAGTGATCGCATGGAAGCGATTATTGATCATTATTTTGCCGAAGGTGATTTTAAGAAAGCCAAACGAGCGGCTGAAATGGCAGACATTAATTTCAGTTATAATCCTGTTTTTAAACTGCGAATTGCGCAAGCCTATAGCGGTTTGAAATTATTTAATGAAGCCTTGTCTTTGCTGTCAACCTTGGAACAAACAGGCATTCCTCAGTTTGAAGTGTGGGTTACCTACGGTACTATATTTAGTCAAATGGAAGATTATACTTCTGCCATATATTACTTGTCTATGGCCTTACCTATGGCAGACAAAGAGGATCAAATTGAGATTTATTTGGATATTTCTTTCGCATATCAGAAAATGAAGGATATGGAAGGGAGCATTGAGGTACTCTCCAAAGGACTTGCCGTAAATCCGCTATCAGAATCGTTACTCTATGAGCTTGGCTTCACCTATGATCGTGTTGGGAGATATCAAGATTCGGTTGACACGTATTTAAAATATATTGAGGAGAATCCCTATGCGAACATGGCATGGTACAATTTGGGGAATGCATATTCTAAAGTAGAGAATTTTGAAAAAGCGATTTGGGCTTACGATTATTCCATTTTAATTTTCGATGAATTTGCACCAGCCCATTTTAATATGGGGAACGCCTATCTTTCACTGGGTAAATATTATCAAGCCATTGAGCGCTTTAAAACGGTACTTAGTATTGATGGTGATGATCCGATGGCCTTGTGTTATTTAGGGGAAGCGCATGAGCAACTTACAGAATACGATATTGCCTTAAATTACTATCGATTGAGTTTAGAATTTGATCCAAACATCTATGAAGCATGGTTGGGTATTGGTATTATTACAGATATACAGGGTAAAACTAAAGAAGCAATCGCAATCATTCAGAAAGCATTGGATTGTGATCCCTTAAACGCTTCTATCAATTTAGTGCTTGCTAATGCATACCTCAAAATAGAGGATTTAGATCAGGCACGTTTTTACTTTGCTCGGTCCTTAGAATTGGATTGGGAGGATGAAGAGATCCTGCGAGATTACGTATTTTTCTTAATTAGTCAGAATCCGCTTGAAGCGCTTGAATTATTGGAAGATTTTCAAATGGAATTGGAACATAATCCAGAATATATCCTATTATTTACTCATACCTTGATTCATTTGAATCGGATGCCAGAAGCACTTATGTTGTTTTCTTCGCTAGTTGCTGTGGATAAAACCCAAGCTGCTCTGATTATGGAGTGGAATCCAACCCTTCAAAGTCACAAAGATTTTGTAACTTTGCTCCATGAGTAATTTTACACTTCCGTTTATACCTGATCGTCCTCAAAAACCACGTAACGAGGGAGTTACGATGATGATGGACAAAGGAATGGGGCTGCGTGAAACAGCCCATTTTATCGAGGCCTCGGCGCACTTAACCGACTTAGTGAAATTCGGATTTGGAACATCGTATGTAACCAACAACCTTGAAGATAAAATCAAATTATACAAAGAAGCAGGAATTCGGCCATACCTCGGAGGAACGCTATTTGAAGCCTTTTATGCAAGAGGATGTGTAGATGATTATCAACGCTTGCTCGACCGATTGGATTTGGATTTAGTAGAGATATCTGATGGTTCGATCATTATTCCGCATAAAGAGAAGTGCAAGCTCATTAAATCAATGTCTAAATCTCGGACGGTCTTGTCTGAAGTTGGATCCAAAGATTCAGGAATCATCGTTTCACCATTCAAATGGGTAAGTTGGATGAAGGCCGAATTGGATGCGGGTTCTTGGAAAGTAATTGCTGAAGGACGTGAAGCAGGTAACGTTGGAGTTTTTCGTCCGAACGGAACTGCTCATACCTTGCTTATAAATCATATTATTGCCCGTGTTGACCCGTCTCAAATTTTATGGGAAGCGCCTCAAAAAAATCAACAGGTTTGGTTTATTAAACTGTTTGGTGCCAATGTGAATCTTGGAAATATTGCTCCAAATGACATGATTCCCCTAGAATGTCTTCGCTTGGGATTGAGGGGGGATACCTTTTTCGATTTTTTACCGCAGGATTATGCGGACCGCTTGAAACAAGTGAACGAGGAGAATGAGGCGATAGAGGAAGGTGAAGAATAATTCGCTGTGTTTGTCCTTAAATCTGAATTTAAGCTGCATGAGGCTCCCGTTTATGGAGTAACCAGTATTGAACAATATGCTTTTTCAGCCTCAGCGGATAAAACGGTAAAGTCAATTGATCTTTCAACCGGTATCATTCAACCGTTTTTAGTGCGCAGTGAGGTTTCTCCCATATCGATTTTAGCAATTTCTCCTGATTTGCTGGCTATAGGTTTTTTAAATGGAGAATTTTATTTGATTAACACAGCAACTCGAAAGACATTATTTGAATATCACTTTAAAGGAGATGGTGTGTTTACCTTTTCTTTTAATGCTTCGGAATTGTATATTGGACTCGGTTCTGGGCGTTTAGCAATCTTGGATATTTTGCATCTGGAATGGATATACATTGAACAACTCTTTACTGATAAAATCCGAACCATCTATTTTGATTTGGTGAATCATTGTTATTTCATCGGTGCGAAGGATGGGGAGATTGTTTGCTTTGATGCTAAAAGTTACCTTGTCACTCAACGTTGGTTTGCGCATGCAGGGGGAGTGAATTCCTTGTTAGTTAGCACAAAGCATCAATTGATATCAGGTGGTAAAGACGGCCATTTAAGGGTTTGGAACGGAAAAGATTGTATCAAAGAAATTCCAGCACATCGCGGAGTAATTTATGGATTAATTGAAATAAAGAATTGCATCGTTTCTTGTAGTCGAGATAAATCGATCAAGGTATGGGATTTAGAAACATTGAAACCCCTTCAAAAAATGACGTTTCATCGGCAATCCGTTAACGGCTTGGTGCAACAAAATGCACTTTCTTTCGTTACTGCTTCCGACGATCATCGAATTGCACAGTGGGAATATGCTGAATAGAATGATTTTATTGGTTTTTTTATTCCTTGGCTTGCGTCAAGTTAATGGGCAACAAGCCACTTTTTTGTCGCAATCCGAATTGGGTTTTTCCCTCGGTCAAATGTATTACATCGGCGATTTAAATCCTTTTATGCCTTTTAATAAAAGTCAATGGGCATTTAGTTTTATGTATCGATACAACCTCCATTCGCGAATGGCCCTGCGTTTATCCTATCTTCAAGGACAGGTAGAAGCGGATGATAAAAATTCGTCCAATTCGATTTTAGTCAACCGTAACCTTAACTTTCACTCGGATATAAAGGAACTTGCAGCAGGAATAGAGTTTTATTTCGCACCCTTTTATTTTGGTAGAAAAAACGGTCAGAAAGAAATACAAGGAACCGCTTACTTTTTAACGCAAATTGGGGGATTTTATATGAATCCAACTACTACAATAAACGGGGAAGAAATTGAATTACGGACCCTAGGAACCGAAGGTCAAGGTACCATCTTGAATAAAAAAGGCACCTATAGTAATTTTCAATTGTGTGTTCCGCTCGGGGTGGGTGCCAAGGCTCAAATTGGAAAACGAGTTACGTTAAATATTGATCTTGGGATCCGTAAAACGTTTACCGATTACATGGATGATGTGAAGTCAGCCACGTACGTAGACCCTTCTGTCTTGGCGCAATATTCTGGTGAATTGTCGGCAGCTTTGTCAAATCAAAGCTTGGATGGTGCGCGCAATGGATATCGAGGCAATCCTACTACTAAAGATTGGTATGTGTATGCTGGAGGAATGGTAAGCGTACGCTTAGGACGTGGACGGAAATGTTTCAAACTTCGTTAGCAGTATCGCTTCATCAATAGATAATCTTGCACATAGTTATAAACGCCTTCTTTTAAGGAATGAAATGCTTGGGTATATCCTGCTCGGCGTAATTTTTCCATATCCGCACAGGTATAGTATTGGTAGGTGTTTCTGATGTCTATTGGCGTATCAATATAAGAAATGTTCGCTTCTTTTCCCATCGCTTCAAAGGTAAATCGTGCAAGATCTATAAAAGGATTAGCTTCCCCGGAACCTAAATTATATATGGCTGAATTGGGCCTCTGTTCCAATAAAAACATGATGACACTCACCACATCCTTCACATAGATAAAATCCCTGGATTGGTAACCATCTGCAATTCCTGCTTTATGCGATTTGAACAAACTCATAGCGCCAGTTGCCTGAATTTGGTTAAACGTGTGCATGACTACGGAAGCCATTCTTCCTTTGTGGTATTCATTCGGGCCATAAACATTAAAGAACTTTAATCCAGCCCAAAATGGGGGAGTAGCTGCTTGTTCCAACACCCACAGGTCGAAATCCTGTTTAGATTGTCCGTACGGGTTCATTGGTTTCAAAGATGGGATAAGTGCATGATCATCAATATACCCGTGTTCCCCATTTCCATAGGTTGCAGCGGATGAAGCATAGATTAAAGGGATGTTGTGTTCGGTGCATAATTCCCAAATTCGTTTCGAATATTGAACGTTTAAGTGGTCAAGTACAACCAAGTCTTGTTCTGTTGTGTTGGTTCGTGCTCCAATATGAAGAACAGCATCAACTTGTGAAGCATGCTCGCTAAACCAATTCAAAAAGAATTCACGGTCTATAAATTCAGCATCAGTCGAATGAGTAAAATTTGCTTGTTTATATTCAAGGGTAAAGTCATCAACCGCAATAATGTGATATGTGTTCTTCCGGGTATACTCCGCCAATAAACAAGAACCAATGAATCCTGCGGCACCCGTAATAACAAGAATCGGTTTTTGATCTGGGTTAACCAGAGACACTTGAGCTGCCATTAAAATAAGCCATGAATTTCACCATCAATCGCATTGATGATTTTGCCTAAGTCTTCTTGACTTTCCGTAAAGTTATTGTTGTCGATGTCGATAATCAATAACTTACCTTTATCATAGGTTGATATCCATGCCTCATAACGTTCATTCAAACGTTTGAGGTAATCTAAGCGGATACTCTCTTCGTAATCTCTTCCGCGTTTTTGAATATGACTAACCAGCGTGGGAATGCTAGCACGAAGATAAATCAATAAATCCGGCGCCTTAACAAAAGAATCCATGAGGTTAAATAACGAGAAATAATTTTCAAAATCTCGGGTAGTCATTAGGCCCATGGAATGCAAATTCGGAGCGAAAATATATGCATCCTCATAAATGGTACGGTCTTGAATTACCGTTTTTTCTTGAGAATGAATGTCTTGAATTTGAGAAAATCGACTGTTTAAAAAATATACTTGCAAGTTGAAGGACCACCGTTGCATGTCTTCATAAAAATCATTTAAATACGGGTTTTGTTCAACATCTTCAAAATGTGTTTCCCATCCGTAATGTTTTGAAAGCATGTTGGTGAGGGTGGTTTTTCCAGCACCAATATTTCCGGCGATAGCAATGTGCATTGATTTATTTTTAAAGCACTAAATTACAAAATTAGGATTGAAATTTTATGTATTTCAGGGTTGAATTATAAACACATTTAGATGATTGGTTGTTTTTATAATTAATTGATTTCCAGCTATATATAGCTCTTGAGCATCCTCTGTTGTGGATATTCTATAAACTTCATTCATCCCTTGGAATAAATCTCGATAGTATAGAATACGATCTTTAACAAAGAAAAATCCGTTGGCATAGGGAATCATGGCTTGATTTGATTCAGATACACATCGAACTACATTCATGAAATCATCCAAAAGACAAATTTTTCCTTCGGATGAACAAATCCACAGACCGTATTCATTTTCATTTAATGTTATTTTCCCCCTGATACCTAATATACCTTGTAGATTTTCTACCCGTTGAATTTCTTTTCGGGTGACGTAGTTAAACAACACTAAACTGCTGTTCAATTCATCATAAAGCCACATCATATCTGGACGCTTACTTGCGGAAATCGCGCCAACATTTAAAAGTCCTATTTCGTCCAAATTAATACAATTTCCATTTAAGCTTAGGGTGTTATCTAAAAAACATACTTGCTGTTGGCTTTTAGAAAATACGGAAACTTTTAAGGTGTTAATGGTTTCAATATCCTCTATGGTTTGCCATTGCTTTAAACTCTGTTTAAGGGTGGAGGAATAACTACTTACTTTGGTAATTTCATCCTTGTTCACCATATAAATATTCAGCTGACCATCGATAAACACAGCGGTTGTTCCTTCCGTTATTGCTACGGTGCGGTCTGCTTGAATGCGTATATTGGTGCCTTGACTGTAGCCACAGTAAACGCTCAATATGAGAACAAGAACGACAATGCTATTTTTCAAAGTGGATAAGTTCATCGATATAGGTGCGGGAATTCATTACCCTTGGGATTTTATGTTGTCCACCGAATTTACCGTTTTTTTTCATCCATGCGAAAAATGTTCCGGGTTCAAGGAGCGTTATTTTCAAAGGAAGCATATTCAGGTTATGCGTTCGTTTGGTATCGTAATCTGAATTTACTTGGCGCATACACGCATCTAATTGGTCAGATGCTTCAGGACTTAAGGTTGTTTTTTCAGGGATTTCAATAGCCCATTCATGGCCTCCAATACCTCGATCAAAATCAAAATAGGGGGCTACCGTATAGTTGCTGATTTCGAGTTGTTGTAGGCTAGACCACTGACTAATGGCTTGTTCCACGTGCATTACTACTGCTTTTTCACCGAACGCATTGATGTAATGTGCAGTTCTTCCGGTTACTTTAAATCGATATGGTGCTAGTGAGGTAAAGGTGATGGTATCACCAATAATATAGCGCCAAAGTCCAGCGCTCGTAGAGATCACCAATGCATATTCCTTGCCTAATACAACGTGGTCAAGTGTTTTTACATCCGTTGAATCCAACCCGTTGAATGACTCCATCGGAATGAATTCATAGTAAACTTGGGCATCCGTAAGCAATAGCAAGCCTTCGGTGCTTAATTCATCTTGAAGACCGAAGTAACCTTCAGACGCGTTGTAGGATTCGACGTAATTCATGGATTGACTTCCAATTAATTGGTCAAGTTGTTTCAGATATGGTGCAAGGCTCATTCCACCGTGAATGTATAGTTCTAGATTTGGCCAAACTTCACTTAGGTTTTTCTTTCCGGAATGCTTCAATACAATTTTACCAAAAGTGGTCATCCAGCTTGGTACTCCTGCAATGATTGCAACATCTTCATTTAGGCTGGCTTCAGCCATGAGCATCAGTTTTTCTTCCCAATCGGCGTGTAAAACAATTTGTTTTTCAGGTACCCTACGGAATTCAGTCCAAATGGGTAAATTGTCAATAATAATCGCTGAAAGGTCTGCAACAATGGCATGTTGATCAATGTTCTGAAGGCTATTGCTCCCGCCTAGGATTAGATGTTTTTTAGAATAGAGTTTACGGTTTGGTACGTTTTGATGATAACAGGCCAGTAAATCTTTACCGCCAGCGTAATGGGTGTGTTCAAGACTATCTTTAGTTACGGGTAGCGTTTTAATTCGAGTCCCTGTAGTTCCTGAGCTTTTCGCGAACCATTTGGTATATCCAGGCCATAGAACATCTTTTGCGCCATGAATGGCTTGTTGAATAAATGGTTCTAAGGAATCATAATCTTGTAAGTGTACTTTTTGTTGGAAATCAGCAATGGAAGTAATTTGATCGAATCCGTATATTTTACCAAAATTGGTGTGTTGTCCGGCATCAATTAGTGCCTTAATTACCTTGAGCTGTGATTCTAAAGGAAAGTCACGATAAAGT
>JBJTWL010000023.1:0-4754 GCA_046081745.1 Flavobacteriales bacterium
CAGCTAACTATGGAGTAACCTTATTTGCCAATAACCTTACGGGCATGCAAAGTCCTCAAATTTGCCGCATCATTAAGAGTGCAGGTTCAAATAATGCAGGGCAACATCACGTAGCATGGCAAGCGTGTGGAACGCATACACCAATCAATGGGGCAGCAAATCCACAAGCGTTCTTGATTACAAGTACGACAACGCAAGGGTTTAGCTGGTTTAATGTTGGGACACCAAACAGCCAGGCCCTACCGGTTGAGCTATTGAGCTTTAATGGGGATTGTAACGAAGGACAAGCGAACTTAAGCTGGCAAACGGCTACGGAACACAACAGCGATTACTTCGAAGTAGAGAAATCTCGAGATGGTATGAACTGGCAAGCGTTAACTACCGTTAATGCAGCAGGGAACAGCACGCAGTTGTTGAACTATGAAGCCGTTGATGCCCATGCAATGGAAGGAAATAACTACTACCGATTAACGCAAGTAGATATAGATGGCACCAGTAAGACGTACGATGTTATCAATGTGAGTTGTGTTGGAACAGCTAAAGGGTGCTTCTCAGCCTATCCAAACCCAGGTGCCGGATCATTCCAAGTAATCTTGAACGATAAGAACATGGTGGGGTCAGGAATCTTGAGCGTGAAAGATACCAAAGGAGCTGACTTACTCAACCGAACGATTGAAGTAAAACCAGGCATCAACTTGTTTAGTGTCAATGACTTGAACCTTGCACCGGGTGTTTACTACATCCAAATCGTAAACGGCGAACGGGCTACCGAGGTGCTTAAAGAAGTGATTCGTTAAGAATAATAATCTAGAAATCAGGGTCCCCCATTCGTTAGAGTGGGGGATTTTTTTTAGTGCATTATGGAATGCCATTACATCGGTTATTCACATATCATTGCCCATATTTCATTAATTTTGTACGCTATGGATTTTCTAACCAATCTCGGACAAACCTCTCCGTATCCCTTACTCATTGAGGTAGATCGTGCAGATGGGATTTTCATTTACGATAAACAAGGGAATGCCTATGCCGATTTAATTTCTGGTATAGCAGTAAGTTCGTTAGGTCATGGGCATCCACTCATAAAAAAAGCGATTCATGACCAAGTAGAACGTCATCTCCACGTCATGGTGTATGGCGAGTTTATTCAGGATGCTCAGATGGCTTTTGCACGCCAATTGACATCTATGTTGCCTGCAAATCTACAGGCGGTTTATCCAGTAAATTCCGGTACCGAAGCCAATGAAGCCGCCATGAAATTGGTGAAACGTGTTACCGACAGAAGCGAAATCATTGCATTCAAAGGTTCGTATCACGGGAGTACTCACGGCTCGATGAGTATCTCTTACAATGAGCTTAAAAAAACGAAATATCGTCCACTCGTTCCTGGGATAAAATTTATTACGCTCAATCAGGTACACGAGTTAGAACAGATTACCACAGCCACGGCCGGTGTAATTCTTGAAACCATTCAAGGGGATGCCGGAGTTCGAATCCCAGACGCCACATACCTAAACGCCCTAAGAGCTCGTTGTACCGATGTGGGCGCCTTGTTGGTGTTTGATGAAATTCAATGCGGCTTGGGTCGTGCCGGCTCTAATTTCGCATTTGAACAATTTAACGTAATTCCTGATGTATTAACCCTGGGTAAATCACTTGGCGGTGGACTTCCAATCGGTGCCCTTGTGAGCAGTAGGGAGTACATGGCTGTGTTTAAGGAAAACCCAGTCCTAGGCCATATTACTACGTTTGGTGGTCACCCAGTAGTATGTGCTTCGGCGGCTGCTTTTCTTAAGGTGCTAGCCACGGAAATCGACTACTCAACCCTGCCAAGAATCGCTTCGATTTTTAAGGATACACTGATCGCACATCCGGAGGTTAAAGAAATTCGGAACATTGGGTTAATGTTTGCGATTGATATGGAATCTGCTGAACGCGTAGAGCGTGTGGTAAAACGTTGCTTGGAGAAACACATGTTAACCTTTTGGTTTCTTTCGCATCCCTACAGTTTTCGTTTGGCGCCTCCCTTAACCATTACCGAGGAACAGGCCCATCAGTTTGCCCTTGAAATTTATCAGGCCATTGAAGAAACGAAGGCGTAAGGGATTCATTAAACTTGTCGTATCTTTGTACCTCGATCATGAAAGTAACAGAACATATTAATGCCGCAAAGGACACTTTGTTCTCCTTTGAGATCCTTCCCCCGTTGAAAGGGAAAGGAATTCAAACCCTGTTTGATGGCATCGATCCCTTAATGGAATTCAATCCGAAGTTCGTAAATGTTACTTACCACCGGGAAGAATTCATCTACAAGGAGCGTGATAATGGGCTCCTAGAAAAAATTGCAGTTCGGAAACGTCCAGGAACGGTGGGGATTTGTGCAGCAATCATGAATCGGTACAACGTGGATGCTGTACCGCATTTAATTTGTGGCGGATTTAATCAGGAGGAAACGGAGAATGCATTAATCGATTTGCAGTTTCTCGGTATAGATAATGTACTCGCCTTACGCGGAGATTCAATTAAAAGTGAATCTGTTTTTGTTGCAGAACCCGGAGGGCACAAACATGCGAACGAGTTGATTCATCAAATTGGTCAAATGAACCAAGGACATTACCTCATAGATGATTACACAATGGATCCTACCGATTTTTGTATTGGTGCAGCAGGTTATCCAGAAAAGCACTTTGAGGCGATGAACCTTGAGGACGATTTATATCATTTAAAGAAGAAAGTAGAAGCCGGTGCGCACTATATCGTTACCCAAATGTTTTTCGATAATCAGAAGTTTTTTGATTTTGTAAGTGCATGCCGAGCGATCGGGATTACCGTTCCGATTATTCCAGGCTTAAAGCCCTTAAAAAGCCTTACCCATATCTCCTTTATCCCTAAGTATTTTCACATTGATTATCCCGTTGAACTTTCACGTGAATTGATTAAATGTAAAACGAATGCCGATGTGGAACGCGTAGGCATTGAATGGGGAATACAACAATCGAAGGCATTGAAAGCGGCAGGCGTTCCGTGCATTCATTATTACACCATGTCTAATTCCTCTTCAGTGAAGGCGATTGCCGCTGAAGTTTTTTAACCTCGCGATGAAACATCTATTCCTTGTTCTGTTGCTTTTAGCCCTTCATTTTTCTTGGGCTCAAGCGTTTAAATTAAAAGAATGTGTAGTTATTGCTCAGTTTGAAAAACCAGAAGATCGTTATGCCTTAGAGGTTAACCTATGTGAGATATTTACGGCCATGCGTATCAAAGCAATTCCTGCCACAAATTTTGTAAAACAAGGAGGCTCTAGTCAAGTGCTAGCGTCAGACAGTTCGTTGATGGCATTAAAAGAAAAAGGATTTTCAACCTATTGTTTGGTAAATGTGAAAGGATTTGATAACCGTTTTAAAAAATCAGAAAATCCACCATTGTTCTCTGAAGGCCTTGATCGTGCAACCATCTATAATTTATATAAAGATGATATTTCAAACCTCAGTTTGGAGTTCATTTTTTACCGGGATGGAAAGCCAGTTTTCAATGACGTGTTCAAAATTAGTAACATAGGCGACCGTGACGATGTTATAAAACGACTGAAGAAAAAAGGACCAAAGTATTTTTTAAAGAACTGGTTCTCTTAGTTTTTATCCCTGAAATTTTTATTTCGCTCCATATCTTTCGTATCCCCGTAGGCCCCGCATTTAGGTTGCCGTTCAAATAATTTAATGAAGCGGATTTGTCCTTGAATTGGCCAATAGGTAGATTGAAACCAATTCATTCGGGCATTAAACCCATTCCACTCATGCAAGGTAACAAACGGAATCGAAACCCCGGGAATCATCATCCAGGCCCTATTAAAACGTACCCCAACTCCAATGGAATAATGAAATTGAGCCACTAAAGGCTTGTAGAATTTAAGTTCACTACCCTCAGGCAAATAGGATGACGCATAGGGTTCATAGGTCGTAGAACCTTTCAAGAGATTATAATCGATATTTATCCCAATAGATTGGTCAATAAAGTGCTTACGAGCCACATCGATTTTCTTTTTTCCAAAATATAATAAGGTGTGTGCATCAAATCTTCCGTAAATCAATCCGTTAGAATAATTCCCAGTAGATTCAAAGCGGTTAGTTACCTCCCCTAAGGCATTCGTGAATTCCGTGGTTACGAGTTCTTCTCCGCGGTATTGTCTATACCCCAAGGTGAAATCCATATAATCTAATAAACGTGATTTTTTCAACGGTTTAATGGGTAATAAGGCTTTCCATTTTGGAAATACCACCATACCGAATTCTCCATAAAACCCGATTCTTCCGGCAGGATCAATGACACTTGTACCTCTGCTTCCTGAATTATCGGTAATGTCATACGTTTCTGTTTTAGGGGTAAATTGCCACGTAGGACCTACAGAAAAGGTAATTCCTTTGTTTCGTACAATTAGGTAATCATTGTCTTTTTTACCCTTGTTGAATCCGTAATCTTGTGCGAATAACACACAAGGAAACAAAACTGTTAAAATGATAATTCTATGCATGGTTAAACTTAAAATGAGCACTTTTTTCTAATAATAAATTCATTACCTCTTCCGAATCCCACCGTTCTTCAATCCCTTCTATGGCCATAACCTCGTCCATTATGCCATTTTGCACTTGTCCTTGCTGATAGGCTTCGCTGTATCGGATATTGCTGAAGGTGACCTGCGAATACAACGGCATCCAACGCTCAGGGTACAGTTCGCTAAATTTTGCTTCAATTTTTTT
>JBJTWL010000024.1:0-6172 GCA_046081745.1 Flavobacteriales bacterium
TTCAAACATCCTGAAACCAACGAATTATTACATTTCGATGAGCCGGTTAACGAGGGCCTAACAGCACTGCTCGAACATTGGGAAAAATGCCCTTTTGGATATTAATATTATTTTCCTAATTTTGTTAGCAAACTGTAAGTTACAAACCAAAGACTAACTATGAAAAATGCACTTATTCTTACGCTTTCAATGTTTATATTGGCCCCCGTATTTGGTCAGACTAATCAACCAAAATATATCACTGAAGCGTTAAAAGCATATGAATCAGGGAAATACTTTGAGGCAATGCCGAAGTTAGAGGCTGCTTACAACAAAATGACCAACAAAGGAAAGTCGATCTCTGAAAAAGGTGGCATGGCATACAAGCTTGCTGATTGTTACCGTAGAATGGAGCAATTTGATAAGGCTGCTCAGTGGTATGGGTCAAGTATTGAATTAAAATACTACGACATCGAGCCCAAAGTATACTATTATCACGGAGAAATGCTTCGAATGAACGGAGATTTGAAAAAAGCCAGTGAAAGTTATACCAGCTATAAAAACAAACGAGGAAAAGATACATCCATCGATATCGATTTACTCATTGAGTCGTGTAAAGAGTCTGCGCTTGTGCATGATGAAGAGTCAAAATATTTAGTTAAAGCAGAAGACAAGTTAAATCGTAAAGAATTTGACATGGCTCCCTTTTTATCCGATAAAAAGGAATCACAGGTGTTTTTTGGAACTCAACGTGAGGAGGTAAGCTCATCGGAAAGAGACCCCATCACTGGTGAAAAATTCATGGATATTTGGATCGCTGAGTTCAATGAAAAAGGAGATTTCGTGAGTGCCAAAAGTATAGACAATAACAACCTGATCAATACGAAAAACAATGAAGGAACAGCCATTATGGATCGAAAAGGCAAAACCCTTTACTTTACGCGGTGTCCTTCTATGCCGAAGCAAAAGTTAGGATGTGAAATTTGGATGGCTGATAAAAATGGAGAGGAATGGGAAAATGTGCGCGAAATAAACCTTGAGGCTGCGTTAAACGCGCAAATTTCAAAGGCGAAAGATTCTACATTCAAATATGCATCGGAAATTTCTATTGGGCATCCGTGTATTACTGCGGATGGGATGATGTTGATCTTTGCCTCTAATATGCCGGGTGGATTAGGCGGAAAAGACCTATGGTATTTAACCTATGACAAAAAAGCCAAAAGTTGGGACACGACCAAAGTTTACAACATGGGAGCAGGAATCAATACCGCAGGAAATGAGTTATTCCCTTCCTTGTCGCCAAACGATAGCTTATTATTTTTTGCAAGCGACGGTCATCCAGGTGTTGGTGGCTTGGACATTTTTAAAGCAGGAATTAAGACAGCGTTGACAGAACCCTTAAAAAAATGGGGATCGACTCAAAACATGTTGAAACCGATTAATTCGGCTGCCAATGACTATGCATTAACGATTAGAAGAGATTTGAAAAGTGGATATTTCACTTCCGAGCGTTCTACATCGAAAAACAGAACCTATACCCCTGATATTTATTCGTTTACAACGCCACCCGTTACCTATGATTTAACGGTGATTGTGTATGAACTAGGGAATAAATCCAAGAAAATTGCCGATGCGCGAGTAACTGTAAATGAAGTATCTGGTCAAAATTGGGACGGATTAACAAAGAAAAACGGGAAAACAGACAAATGGGCTGACCGTAAAGGAGATAAAGCCAATCCGAGATATATCAATGGTGGTTTCAACTACGAAATCAAAGCATCTAAAGAGCGCTACTTCCCAATGTCACGAGCTACCGTTATTACCACAAAAGGAGAGGGAGGGCAAGGTGTATTGGAAAATTCTCAAAGTTTTGTGGTAGAGATCCCTTTAATTCCAATCGAACTTAGAACACCAGAGATTCGTTACCACCTTGACAAATGGACTTTTGTTAACGACAATACCATTAAATCAAATGACTCCTTACAATTCCTTGTAGATTTATTAAAAGATAATCCAGACATCGTGATTGAATTGTATTCTCATACCGACAGTCGCGATACTGAAATCCACAACCAAGCGTTATCTGAAAACCGAGCTAAAGCCGTTTACAACTACCTTGTTGGGATTGACCCAAAGAATGCCTGTAGAATTAAACCCTTCGGAAAGGGTGAAAGTGAGCCAGGGAAATACATTGATGACAAGGGCGTGGAACAAAACTTAACCGATGATTACATTAATCTATTTAAAGCCGATAAGGTGAAGTTTGAAGCCTTACATCAGTTAAATCGTAGAACTACCGTTAAAATCGTGATGGAACCAGGAACACAGAATCCGGTGATATTTGATTACAATGCGCCGTGTACTCCTGATGCAAATTACTACAAATACACCGATCCTTTGCCGCGATAAAACATTGCTTAAGTTATTGAAAGCCGGCTGACGCCGGCTTTTTTTGTATCTTTAAGTATGCGGGAAGACGGATTACAGTGGGCGTGGCATAAAAGGTTAATTTCAGGAATCGATGTATACTCAAAGCGACCTATAGAATTAATACATACTGGGATATGGAATCGAGTAGAGCCTGGACCTGATTTCCGAAATGCATGTATTCGTATTGGTACATTGACGTGGTATGGCGATGTTGAAATTCATGTTAAATCATCGGATTGGACTAAGCATAAGCACCAAATTGATCCTGCCTATAACAATGTAATTCTTCACATAGTAGTAGAGAATGACCAGCCGCTTTTATTGAATGGAGAACGTGTCCCCACCCTAGTTGTGGATGCACACGTTATTTCTATGCTTTCCTATTGGACCCAAAAAGCGGTGTACCAGCTTCCTTGTCGTTTTGAGCAATATACATTTACTCACCCATTTATTCATCACTTTTGGCGCATTCGGATGGCGCGAAAGCACACGGAGTATTCTAATGAAAAAGAAATTACTGCCTATATTCTAAAGCAAAGTCCGTCATTGACCCTACGTAAACGGAATGGAAGACAACGAGACTTAGTCGCGTTGGAAATGGCCTTAACGCAACTAAGAAATGAAACCAACTTTCATTTCAATCATGGAATAGTCAAAGAACTTGCTCGTATCAAAGAGGTCTTATCAAAAAAACTAACCGCCTTTGAATCCAATTCAATCCTTATCAATGGAGTTATTCCAAGCCTTTGGAAGCCGCAAAACGAAGCTGAACTTTGTGCGTTTACTCAAACAATTCCGGCAGAAAAAAACAAAATAATTCTGCAATTTCAACACATCCTTCCCGCGGCTAAAAATGCATACGAAACGCAAGCGCTTCTCGAAATAAATCGCCAACTTTGTAGCACGAACAACTGCTTGACTTGTGAGTTTGGAAAGAAGTTATTAAAAACATGAAACGTCAATTACAAAAGTTAATCTTCTTTTTTGAATTGCATTCCTATGGTGTATGCCTGTGGTGGGCAAGAAAACTCGGTATTAATCCCTATAAGGTGCGCCTTGGATTTATTTATTTCTCGTTTATAGGACTTGGTTCACCCATCTTGCTGTATTTAATTATGGCTTGGATTTTAGAACATCAACATTACTTTAAACTACAGGCAAAGCCGAAAAAAACAATTTGGGAATTATGAAACTGCTAATCACTGGATCCAACGGCTTACTTGGACAGAAATTAGTGTCTATTTGTTTATCAAGGCAAATTGATTTTCACGCAATTTCCTCCGGTGAAAACCGTAATCCTGAATGTCCAAATGCACAATTTACGTCGATTGATATTACCGATTTTAATGCGGTAAAACACCTCACAAACACCCATGTCTTTACGCATATTCTTCATACGGCAGCTATGACGAATGTAGATGCATGTGAATTGAATCCTACAGATTGTTTTCAGGTGAACCACCTTGCTAGCCAACATTTATTTGACATTGCAAAAGATCAACGCATACATTTCACCTTGCTTTCAACAGACTTTGTTTTTGACGGGCAACAAGGAAATTATTCAGAAACCGATGTGCCAAATCCGTTGAGTGTTTATGGTAAATCAAAATGGTTGGCGGAACAGGACTTGATAAATTCAGCCTATACAAATTGGGCAATCGCCCGAACAATCATTGTTTATGGAGTAGGATTCCGCCTTAATAAGTCAAATATCTTTTCATGGTTATTGAACGAATTAACGCAAGGAGAAGAAGTTTCATTAATTACTGATCATTACAGGGCCCCAACTTGGGCAGAAGATTTAGCCGAAGGATGTGTATCTATAGTCCACCATAATGCGCATGGAATTTATCATTTATGCGGACCAGAAACCCTATCAATTTATGATATTGGACTTCGGGTTGCAAGGTATTTAGGGGTATCCGAATCATTAATAAAACCCTCCGATTCAACAAAACTGAATCAGCCCGCGCCAAGACCCCCACGAACAGGGTTTAATTTATCCAAAGCAACCAAAGAACTTGGATATAAGCCTCAACGGATTGAGGCTACTTTAGCGTTATTGCGGAATAATCAGAATGTGAATTAATATTCCGAGTAAAATAATATATTTGTTAACTTAAAATTGAATCTATGTCTATTTGGAGAAAAAAGGATTTGGCCGCCATGTTGGCTGACGCAGAAGGTGGTGAAAAATCATTAAAACGTTCACTTGGCGCGTTTCAACTTGTTGCCCTTGGAGTGGGTGCCATCATTGGCGCAGGATTATTTGTCCGCACTGCCGCGGCTGCCGCAGAAGCTTCCGGTAACGGAGTAACCTTATCCTTTGTTGTTGCGGCCATCGGCTGTGCATTTGCTGGACTTTGTTATGCAGAATTTGCAGCGATGATTCCGATATCCGGGAGTGCCTATGCCTATTCATTCGTAACTATGGGTGAATTAGTCGCCTGGATTATTGGGTGGGCCCTAGTCATGGAATATGCCTTGGGTGCAGCAACGGTATCCATTGCTTGGAGCGAGTATCTAAACAATTTGTTTGGTGGAGCCATCCCCTATGAATGGTGCCACTCTCCCTTTGAAAGTATAAAATATCTCACCGGAGATGCTATGCACAAGGCTACCGTGTTATTTCCTGAATTCACTAAATCTATCCACCACGGAAAATTAGTGTTATCGACGGCACAACTTAATAAAATGCCAGACCTGGCAAAC
This sequence comes from Flavobacteriales bacterium, assembly GCA_046081745.1. Taxonomy (GTDB): domain Bacteria; phylum Bacteroidota; class Bacteroidia; order Flavobacteriales_D; family Crocinitomicaceae; genus UBA952. The sequence goes on from JBJTWL010000024.1 coordinate 5,122, forward strand.
GCAGTTCAAAGTGCATCAGGGATCATTAATGCGCCTGCGTTGATTATTTTGCTAATGTTAACGGCTCTTTTAATACGTGGCACCAAAGAATCTGCGTTGGTAAATGCAATCATCGTATTTCTAAAAGTCGCTATTGTGTTGGTATTTATCGCAATTGGATGGCAATTCATCAACCCTGATCATTATTCGCCATATTTAATCCCTGAAGGAGTTAAAGGTCATGAAGGATTTTTTGATTGGGGATGGGGTGGTGTTCTTGGTGGTGCCGGCATCGTTTTCTTTGCATTCATTGGTTTTGATGCCGTATCTACCGCAGCACAAGAGGCGAAGAATCCAAAACGAGATATGCCTATAGGTATTCTAGGATCCTTGGTGGTATGTACCATACTATACATCTTGTTTGGACATGTATTAACGGGGGTTGCTCCTTGGTCTGATTTCGGAGATCCAGCACTTGGTAAAGAAGCATCCGTTACATACACCATTAGCACCTACATGAAAGGATATGAATGGCTTGCAACTGGCGTGAATGTAGCCATCTTGGCGGGTTTTTCCAGTGTAATATTAGTAATGCTTATGGGACAAAGCCGAGTGTTTTATTCAATGAGTAACGACGGATTATTACCAAAAGCATTTGGAGAATTGCATCCTAAATTTCAAACTCCCTACAAAGCAAATTGGATCCTATTTTTATTTGTGGGCTTATTCGCCGCCTTTGTTCCTGGAAGTGTGGCGGGCGACCTTACCTCCTTTGGGACCCTCTTCGCATTTATTTTAGTGAGTGCCGGTGTTTGGATTATGCGTGTTAAAAATCCAGAGTTTGTTCGTCCTTTTAAAACACCGTTAGTGCCATTAGTTCCAATTCTTGGTATTCTTGTATGTACAGCGATGATCGTTTCTCTTGATCTTCAAACATTAAAAGTTGCCGGTATATGGATGGCATTGGGGTTAATTATCTATTTTGCCTATAGTAGAAAGAACTCTCATTTGCACAAATAGGAACGCTTTAATCTACGTTATTTATGGGCAATGTCCCTCAAAAATCATTAGG
>JBJTWL010000025.1:0-3171 GCA_046081745.1 Flavobacteriales bacterium
CTTAGACAATTAGTTCATGAATAAAAAAGCTACTATTCTTGGCGCAGGAATTTCGGGATTATCGGCTGCTGCTTTTCTTGCCAAATCGGGCTGGGATGTCACCATTCTAGAAAAAAACCCCACCATTGGGGGTCGAGCCCGCCAATTTCATCAAGATGGTTTTGTTTTTGACATGGGCCCAAGTTGGTATTGGATGCCCGATGTTTTTGAACAATTCTATCAAAAATTTGGATATACCACCGCAGATTTCTACGATTTAAAACGTCTAGACCCATCGTACCGGGTATATTGGGCAGACCAAAGTTTTTCAGATATTCCAGCAACGATGAGTGAACTTGAAGCGATGTTCGAGTCATTCGAACCTGGTAGCTCAAAAAAATTACAAGATTTCCTCAAAGACGCTAAGTATAAATATGAAGTCGGTATGAAGGATTTGGTGTACAAACCTTCCATGAAATTGACAGAATTCATGGACGTTCGCCTGTTGAAAGGCTTGCTTTCTATGGATTTAACTAATTCATTTTCCTCATATATCAATCGTTATTTTACACACCCTAAATTAAGGGCCTTGCTTGAGTTTCCGGTCTTATTTTTAGGCGCTATGCCAAAGGACACTCCAGCCTTATATTCACTCATGAATTATGCGGATATGGAGTTAGGTACTTGGTATCCAATGGGAGGAATGTATAAGTTTATTGAAGCCTTTGAGAAAATTGCGAAAGAACAAGGAGTTAACATCATAACAGATGCTCAAATCACGAGCTTAGAAAAGGCGAATGGTGAAGTGAGCGCCGCCATCGATATTCACGGGAATCGCTATGAATCCGATGTGTTTATTTCTTCTGCTGACTACCAACACACTGAAAAAGCGTTGTTGAACGGTTCAGCTAACTATTCAGATTCATATTGGGACAAACGTGTGATGGCACCATCTGCCCTACTCTATTACGTTGGAATCAATAAGCGTGTAACCAATGTTCAGCATCATAACTTATTTTTTGATGAATCACTTGAGGAACATGGTAAAGAAATTTACAAAAATCCTAAATGGCCAAGCGCACCCTTATTCTATCTAAGCGCACCCTCCTTAACGGATTCTTCAATAGCACCAGATGGGTGTGAGAATTTGTTCTTTTTAATTCCAATAGCTCCGAATTTAGCGGACGACGAAGAAACCAGAGAACATTATTTTAACCTATTGCTAGAGCGCCTCGAAAAACTTACCGGCAACGATATCAAAGATCATATCGTGTATAAACGAAGTTTCTCGATATCTAATTTTAAAGAAGATTATCATGCGTTTAAAGGAAATGCTTACGGATTAGCAAACACGTTAAAGCAGACTGCCATCTTTAAACCTCAGATTAAAAATAAAAACCTACGAAATTTTTACTACACCGGACAACTCACGGTTCCGGGACCTGGTGTACCACCATCCATTATTTCAGGAGAGGTAGTCGCTAACTATATCAACCAACACACCACGCTATGAAACAAGTATTTGATAATATAAGCTATGAAATGAGTACGCTTACAACCAAGCGATACAGTACCTCATTTTCGTTAGGCATCAAAATGCTTCATGCTGATATGCAGCAACCTATCTATTCAATATACGGTTTCGTTCGATTTGCAGACGAAATCGTTGATTCCTTTCATGGATTCGACAAAGCATGGCTATTGGAAGATTTCAGAAAGCAAACCTATCAATCCATTAACGACGGCATCTCGCTTAATCCGATATTGAACAGCTTTCAATGGGTGGTTAATAAATACCATATTCCGTTAGATTTAATTGAGACATTTTTAGAATCCATGAAAATGGATTTGAATAAACAAGCTTATGATGAAGACCAATACAAAAAGTATATATTAGGTTCCGCTGAAGTGGTAGGTCTTATGTGCTTGAAAATATTTGTTGACGGTGATGAAATGGAATACCTCCGACTCAAACCGGCCGCAATGAAACTAGGTTCTGCATTTCAGAAAATCAATTTCTTACGCGATTTGAATGCGGATTATAAGCACCTCGGACGCGTATATTTCCCTGGGATTGATATGAACGAATTCAATGCCACCGTCAAACATGACATCGAACGCGACATTGAGGCAGATTTCCATGCAGGGTATTTAGGAATTCTTGAATTACCGAAAAAAGCACGCTTCGGTGTATATTTAGCCTACATATATTACTACAAATTATTCAAGAAAATTAAAAATACACCCGCAAAGGTTATCTTACATGAACGAGTTCGCATTCCAAACAACCGAAAAGTAGGTTTATTGCTTGCATCTTATGTTCGACATAATCTAAACATGCTATGATTCAAGAGGTTATTCTTGTCAATAAAAACGATGAAGAAATTGGCACCATGGAAAAAATGGAGGCCCATCTTCAAGGCATGCTACATCGTGCTTTTTCGGTCTTGATTTTTAATTCTAAAAGTCAATTGCTGATTCATCGGAGGGCCTTTGGTAAGTATCACTCAGAAGGACTGTGGACCAATACCTGTTGCAGTCATCCCCTTCCCGGAGAAACGATTGTAGAGGCCGCCAATCGCCGCCTGGTTGAAGAGATGGGAATGAAAACATCCCTTGCACCATTGTTTAGCTTTATATATCGCGCAGAACTAGAAAACAATCTCGTAGAGCACGAGTTAGATCATGTACTTATCGGATTCACCAACGATGAGCCTCACGTTAATCCAGACGAAGTATGTGATTACAAATGGATGGCAATGCCAGAGATAGAGCAAGATATCGAAAACAATCCATCAGAATACACCGCTTGGTTTAAAAAAATTATCCTCGAATATAAAAGCGCCTTCAAAGATATCCTTTCCTTATGAAAATTGTAAGAAGAGCTACATTCAACGCAGCGCATCGACTTTATAGGAAAGATTGGAGCCATGAAAAAAACAATGAAGTGTTTGGCTTATGCAACAATGTGAATTTTCATGGACATAATTATGTACTAGAGGTTGGTATCGATGGGAAAATTAATCCTGAAACGGGATACATCATTGATGTAAAAATATTGAAAGATATTATCGCCAAGGAAGTAGCTGATCGCTATGATCACAAAAATTTAAATTTAGATTGCCCAGAGTTTTTTGAGCTAAATCCTACCGTGGAAAACATCGCGTTGATATGCTACAATCGCCTTTTACC
>JBJTWL010000026.1:0-4002 GCA_046081745.1 Flavobacteriales bacterium
CAATATAATTTCCCGATTGCGCGGGTACCACCCCATACAAGGTTAAACTCGCTCCATTACTGTTTATTCCCAGTGGCCCAGTCCAATTATAGGTGGCTCCGGGGAGGGAATCGGTGCTTAATTGTAAGGTATCGCCACTGCACAGTAAATCATTGGAGGCGTCGATTTCGTATTTATAGGCAGCGAAATCAGAGAAATACCCATAACGACAACCTGAATTAGCTCCTCCATGGATCACTCCCAAGTGAAACTTAGCATTTGGATTTTCCAAACGACTCGCCGCTTGAACACCGATAAATCCACTTCCGTCTAACTGTGCATACATCCAATTGTTATTCGTTCCTGGTACGGGTTGAAAAATACCAGGGCCTACATTCGCTGGGGAACCATTTAAAGTAAATGAATTTTGTCCGCCAGCAGGCACCAGAATATTCATTGCAAAAAATTCATTGGTAGAACGAACAAAGGCCACTGTGTTTGATCCCGTACAAACTACCGGAGGCACGATAGCACCACCCACCTCACAACCAAATCCTGTGGTATGCAATACATATACGGGCTTATCTGCTAGTATGTAGGCCGTTGGGTTGGATTGGGTATGCACATAAAGGTTTGTAGCATTTAAGGTCGCTACATTCACTCCATCAATGGTAAGTTGCGTGTTATTCTGTGTTGCAACTACATACACTTTATCTGGTCCATTTAAATATCCTTTAAGCGTTACATATTCTTTACCTGTAACTGGTACGGGAATGGTTTGATCGCCCATTAAATCCGCACAGCCGCCATATGGTGCTCCGGACATCGAATCATCTTTAATCGTAATCGCAATGGGCTTATTGGCAATAACGGTAGAGCCCGAGAGGTGTAGGTTTCCGGCGATATTCGATGCTTCCGCACTAAAGGTTTCCCCTTGGTTTAATACGATGGTAAAAGGGATTCCAGCGGGATGCCCTACAATATCATTAGAGGGAACGATGGTAATCGAAGTATTACTTTGGGTAGCTACAATATCAAACCCTGATCGTGCATAGTTTGCATTGGTCAAAAAGGTTTGAGCGCTGATGATAAAATTCGTACCCAGGGCATTTTTTCCTTTCAATGCAAAGATATCGGGGTTGCAATTACAAGAAGTTACAACTTCATAATACGCCATGATGGGCGCTGTAGCTTTGATTTTAAACCCATAATTCAATATTGAATTCGCAGGTTTGTTTTCAATGATGTCAATCCAGGGTGTAAGGTCCAAGGTTTGCGCTGCATTCGCACCTAGATTAATGATTTGTGGTGGAAAGCCCGGGTTAGCAGGTTGAGATATAGTAATCGTGGCGGGGGTGGCAAGCGTTGCGAATCGGAAAACAATCGGGCGGTCACCATGGTTTTGAGCCACTTCAGGGGCTACAAACCAAAATAAGGTGTCTAACTGCGCAGAAGCATGAAATCCAAGCAATAATGTAAATAGGAGTAGGTAGAATGATTTCATAGCATAAATTTAATCAAAGATCAGTTCATCTAAAAATATCCATGTAGGATTTCCAGCGCCGAGATGCCAAGCTGGGCAAATGCCTTGATTTTTAATGGTATAGCGAATTGCTTTAACCTTTTTAAGTGCAACAGGTCTTACTAAATTACCCAATGATTTTTCTTCAGTTTCTTGGCTGGGTTTTTCGATGTTGAAGGTAGCGGCTTGGGTAAAGGTTTTTCCATCTACTGAACTTTCTATCACAATGCTGCTTGGATCAAATATCCATGAACGTAGGTCACGCAGGTACGAAACGCCTATGGTTTGAATGTCTCTCGGTTCTAAGAAAGAAACTACGGCAACTACATCTTTTCCCTGAAATCCTTGCCAATCTCCCGTTCTAAAGTCGTTACTGCCTCGGATCTTATCAATTAGTGTGTTTGGTCCAGCTGCGGCATAGGAGGGAGCATAAGCGGTTTGAAGTTCGAGTTTAGTATTGGCATCCGTTTTAGTGAACGTTGAACTCAGAATGGTGGAATAACTCAGTGTATTTCCATTTTTATTGTACCCGCGCACATGCACTTTGGATGACTTATTCAGTGTGAACGGAAGGGTGTACACCAGCCATTTACCCATGACTTGGTTTTCTTCAATGGCGTATTCTATTCCTTGGTTAAACCCGATTAAAGAAACCATCCCCATTTCAATTTGAATGGAATCATTGAAAATTCTATTTGGCGTGCTAATGAACGGTAAAGGGATGAATTCTCCTTGGGTATTCATCGAAATATCCATTAATTTTAACTGAGTATTAGGTTCATCTTGCATTTCAAATTCAAGTGCTCCCCCTTGCATAAGTTGTGCGTGATCAACGAAGTTGATTTGGTTGCCATTATAACGAACAGCTCCGATGTATTTTCCCGTCCCTCCAATCCGATTAATGGTCAACGTATTACCGTTTTCTAAGCGAATGCTGGTCTTGTCGAATAGGGGGTGCCCGATTTCATAGTGTGTATTTCCCGGTGCAATCGGATAAAAGCCTAACGCGGAAAGCACATACCATGCACTCATTTGTCCGCAATCTTCATTTCCGGCTAAACCATCAGGCGCGTTGTGATACATCGTTCGTTGAATGGAATCCACGATAATGGATGTCTTCCATGGAGTAGCTGAATAATTATACAAGTAGGCCATGTGATGCGAGGGTTCATTCCCATGCGCATACTGACCGATTAATCCAGTAATATCGGCTTGTTCCCGTCCTGAAAGACTACTGGTTGTTGAGAATAAGTTATCTAACCAGTTAGAAAGTTCGTTCTTTCCTCCAATAAGCCGTGTAAGGAGGTGTGGCTGATGCGGCGCATACAGCGAATATTGCCAACTGTTAGCTTCCGTGTAATTAAAATTCACCTCGGTGGGATCAAAGGGAGATACCCATTGGGCACCACGTCGGGCGCGCATGAACTTAGTTTTTGGGTCAAAATGATTGATGAAATTCAACCCGAATTGATCGTGTTTTGCGGCAAGTTCTTGCTTTTTCATAGCGCGTGCCATCTGGGCAATACACCAATGATCGTAGGCATATTCGAGCGATTTTGAAACCGATTCCGACTCCCAATCGGAAGATATTAGCCCATAATCGCGAAAAAGGGTTTTTCCATATTCATTAAGATTGGCAGTGTAAACCATGGCGTTTAATGCCTCTTCGGCGGAGTAATCCCTAATCCCTTTAACATAGGCATCGGAGATTACTGAAACGCTGTGAAACCCAATCATGCATTCGGTTTCATTTCCGGATAATTCCCATACGGGTAAATCTTTTCCCTCTTTGAATTGCCTCAAAAAGGTTTTTATAAACGCATTGGTTCGCTTCTGATCAATGATTGTGAACAACGGATGCGTTGCCCGATAGGTGTCCCAAAGGGAAAAAACCGTGTATTGAGGATACTTATTATCAATGCGATACACGTTCATGTCACGACCGCGGTATCGTCCATCTACATCGGAGAACAGGTTGGGGGCAACCATCGTATGGTATAATGCGGTGTAGAACACAGTTTTCTTTGTCTTATCGGCATCCTCCAACTGAATTTTCGATAATTCTTTAAGCCAATACTTTTCCGCGTTTTGTTTTATTTGGTCGAAGGGATAACCATCGGCCTCCTTTTTTCGATTTCGTTCCGCTCCTGCTTCGTCAACGGCTGAAACGCCAACCTGTAGCGTTAGGGTTTCTACCTTGCTGTTAAAGGTGAGTACCATGCGGTGTTGGTTTCCTTCGGTTATTAACGTGCTTTTTTCAAAAGGCACCGAAGTCATTAACGAAAAGTAAAAATGCTGTTCTTTGGCCCAGCCTTCTGACGTTCTATGGCCTTGGATGTGTTGATTATCCACCACCGAAAACCCTGCATCCAATACCTTGTCTCGATAATCCAAATCCAATACGATATACCGTTTACCTCGACCGTCGAATCGGTAACGGTGAATCCCTGTGCGTTCAGTAGCGGTAAGGGATACTTCAATTTTAGGGTCTTCCAAATAAA
>JBJTWL010000027.1:0-6557 GCA_046081745.1 Flavobacteriales bacterium
GCGCTGCCAATTATTAAACTATAAAACTAAAAAGGTCGGCACTGCCGGCCTTTTTTATTGGATAATACTGTAGTAGATTGTAAAACCGATGGTAATAGTCATGGGGAAGGTAATGGCATGGGTAAAAATAAACAAGGATTCGCTTCAGGGGTGGAAATTTTCATGGCGGCTGGTACAGCAATGTAAGAAGCACTGGCCGCGAGTACGGCAAAAATAAATCGATTTCCGATGTCTGGGGTGATCCAAGCACTAATATATGCTGTAATAATTCCATTGATCAAGGGAACTACGAGTGCAAAAACAATTGGAAACCAGCCATAGGCAAAGAAGCTTTTTAGTTTTTTTCCAGATGAAATCCCCATGTCTAATAGGAATATGGCTAAGAAACCTTTGAATAATTCATTCGTGAACGGTTTGATGCCTTCTGCCTGTTTGGCGTCTGCCAAAAAACCAATGAATAAACTTCCTAAAATGAGCACCACGCTTCCATTGGTTAGTGCATGTTTCAATACAGTTCCAAGTTCAAATTTTCCTTGCTTTTCTTTTTGGAATATAGAAAGTAACATGAGTCCAACGATGATTGCCGGAGATTCCATGAGTGCCATAACGGCTACCATGTGACCGCTGGAGTTTATTTTGTGAAATTCTAAAAAGGTAATTGCAGTTACAAAGGTTACAGCACTTACTGAACCGTATGCTGCCGCGGTTGCTGCTGCATCTGAAACAGTTAGTTTTATGCGCAGCATAAAATAGATACACAACGGTGTTATTGCGGATAGTAGTAACCCAAAGCCCATGCTCCAAAGAATCTCCCCGTTCATGTGCTCATGTGAAAGTTCTTGACCTCCTTTAAATCCAATGGCAAATAATAAGTATAGAGCGATGAATCGTGAAGAATTCGACGGGATTTCAAGATCACTTTTAATTAATACGGCAGTGATCCCTAATATAAAAAAGAGTAGGGCAGGATTGGTTAGGTTTTCGGCCAGTAGGGATAAATTCATTAGATTCTGTGTTTTTCAAAGGTTAAGCGTTTTCCGGTAGTAGTTTGGTTGAATTTCCCTGAGTCGTATACTAAGTTTCCATTGACGAACGTTTTTTCTATGCAACTTTTGAAGGTTTGTCCGGTGAATGGAGACCAAGCGCATTTCGATAAGATATTATCTGTGGAAACCTCCCAAGCAGCATTGGTATTCACCAAGACCAGGTCCGCGTAATAGCCTTCACGCAGGTAGCCGCGCTCTTTCATTCGATACAACTCAGCTACGTTATGACTGGTTTTCTCAACGATTTGTTCAAGGGTAAGCAAGCCCTCGTGGTATAATTCAAGAATGGCAGGGAGCGCATGCTGCACGAGTGGTCCGCCGGATAATGCACTTAAGTAGCCTTGGTTTTTTTCTGTCAAGGTATGTGGTGCATGATCGGTAGCGATGATGTCTAATTTATTGGCATTCAAGGCTGCAATTAATCCAAACCGGTCCTGTTCCGATTTTATGGCGGGATTCCATTTGATTAGGCTGCCCAACGAATCGTACCATTGGTCGTTAAAATGAAGGTGATGCACACAGGCTTCAGCACTTATTCGTTTATTACGAATGGGGGTAAGGTGATCAAACAATTCGGTTTCTGCAGCCGTTGATACGTGGAAAATGTGGACCCTGTTTTGGTGCTTTCGGGCGAGTTCAACCACGGTTTTTGTTGCATTATAACAGGCTTCTACGGAACGTATAATGGGGTGCTGATGAAATGGGATTTCCATTCCGAAGTGATCTTGGGCTTGCAGTGTATTTCGTTTAATCAGGGGTTCATCTTCACAATGAAGTGCGATCATCGACTCCGACCGTGCGAATAGTTGCTCTAAAAACTGAGGGTGATTGCAAAGAATGCTACCTTCTTGATTGAAGTATAAACCGTCGTCGGTAATTCCACAGACGGTTTCATTGTCTATGCGCAGCGCCTCTTCCATGTTGGTTTGACTGATGCCCATGTAGAAGGAGTAATTGGCGATGGATGTGGCAGCCGCAATCCGGTATTTATCCTCCAACAGGTCGAGTGTAAGCGTATTCGGAAGGGTGTTGGGCATATCCATGTAGGAGGTAATGCCTCCTGCAACTGCTGCCATAGATTCACTCGCTATTGTCGCCTTATGGGTGAGCCCTGGTTCGCGGAAATGTACTTGATCATCGATCATTCCAGGAATAAGGATGTTGCCATAGGCATCAATTACCGTTGAATTTGGTTCATTAATCCAGGAATCAATGCGCTCAATGCGTTCTTTGTGAATTAATACATCACCTTCAATGATTCTACCTTCATTGATGATGCGTGCATTTTTTATAAGTGTCTTCATACTCATGGATTACAGTAATTACAATACATGGGATCTTCTTCTTGCTTCTTGTTAGGGTATAGAATTAGTTCTTCATAGCCACAGGACACACACCCGTTTATCACGGAAAGGGTGGAGGAGGTTTCGGATTTACAGGCCATGCACGGTAATCCTGAATTTACGCGGATCACATCAAAGCCCGGTGTGTTACACGAAGGGCATGTTGACTTGATTTTATGTACAAGTTTGTGCGTTAATGCTTCAATTACCTTCATTCGTGTCGGATTATTCATCGCACGCATGTCTGTTTCAGCTATACAGCGGCCAGAACCTTTTGTTAACTCCTTCAACGTGTTATGTGCTTCCTTTAAGGTTCTGAAATCTTTCCTTATTTGCGTTCTATCAACCGATAAGAGAATGATCCCATGCTCAGGAAATCCGATCGATTTTGTGAAATCATCCAGTTGGTTTGTATTTGATATTTCGAGTGAATTAAAATTGGTTTCGGTAGAAAGTAAACTTGTCCAAATGCTCAGGTTGTTTTTATAATCCCGCAAGAGCATCAGCTCTTCGTTTGAAGGAATGAAAAACAGGTTTGGGTGCGGACCGAAGGAACCTTCATTCGCTACGATGAGGTCACATCCGGTAAGCTGATGCGCTAAATCGCATTTTGAGAGTGCGGCATTTAACGGAGAAAGTCTTCGTTCAATCTCACCAGAGAATGTTCCGAATTGGTCTGTGTTAAGTTCTTGAGGGACAAAGCAGGTAACCCCAAGTATGGAATTTAAAATGGGTGCAATTACCTGCTCTTTTTGGTGCATCGTGGCTACACACAGTCGCCGTCCTTGGAACATATTATGCCTCCGGGTGATTTATTTTGATGTGGATGTCACATTGAATCGTTACTTCTGAACCTGCTGTAAGTTTAGATAACTTTGATTTGACTTGGTCCATGCTATGCTTCAAGTTCTTAATTCGTTCATCAGAATAAGAATCTAAGGTTTGATTCTTAATTAAAGCGCTTAATTTTTTCTTTTCGTGAAATTGAATTTTACTTGCCACTACATCCAAAATAATTTTCTGACTTTCCTCAACGGTGAATGCGCCATTAATCGGTGTGAGTTTAAGTTCGTTCATGGGTTTGGTTTTTTAGCGTTAGCGATAGTAATAAGGGCACAAGACACAGAGGCTATAGAAGCGAATTCTGAGATTAATGTGCCCGTATTTGCTATAGAATATGCGATGAAACTTATTGAAATGATGAAACCGACAATTAACGCCATAAGCTAATCTAAATCAATGTTGAGGTGAATCGTAATGCCTCGCATCTCTTCTGCTGATAACTTATTAATATCTGCGCGTTGAGTTTGTAAGGATTTAATTCGATTTTCTCGCTGCTTAATATCCTCTTCATTGCAAGAACTTGAAATTTTAGATTCAAGGTAAGCGATTTTAACCTGGATAATTTTGTTTAGAAGTTCCTGTGCCTCGCTAACGGAGTATTTCCCTTCGATTAAGTTAATTTTCATGGTCTTCTTTTTTATTGTCCTTGTCCGAGCGAATAGGCCGGCACCCCATCAAAAGCATATAGATTTTCAGTTTTGATCACATCAATTTTAAGTTCTTCTGCAAGCGCAAGGAGAGAAATAATGTTCGATTTTGATAATTTTTGATCAGCTCCTTTGAATCTACATCTCCAATGGTCTGTGCAAAACGTCTCTCTAAATCCATCTGGCCAAACTTTAATGCCGCGATTCGTTATCATGGATAATTGCACGCCTTCGTGATTTAATTTATTCATAGTCTCTGCAAGTTTATCGGGTTCATTTCCTGCCCAATGAACGAAGAGGTCAACACCCTCGAGGTTTTTTGTTTTTGGCGCTTTGCGTTCGTAAGTTGGGAGTTTCATTTGGTAGCTTGAATCATACGAAACAGCGTTAAGGGTGCTCGGTGTTTGACCCAAACGTGAAATTACAGCTTGAGCGAATTCCTTGGTTCCGACTTGTTCTTTGCTCATTCCTTCTTTGAAAATATCATAGGTGTGAATCCCATCCTCTAAAGTTTTTAACCACGCATTTTGAATTTTTTCGGCAACCTTTGTTTGTCCAATGTGAATGAGCATTAAGATTGCTCCTTGCAATAAGCCTGATGGATTTGCAAGATTTTGTCCCGCTCTTCGTGGCGCAGATCCATGAATGGCCTCAAACATCGCACATTCTTCCCCGATATTGGATGAACCGGCTAATCCAACACTGCCCGTAATTTGTGCGGCAACATCACTCAATACGTCACCATATAAATTAGGCATAACGATGACATCAAATGCTTCGGGTGTATCGGCTAATTTAGCTGCACCGATGTCTATAATCCAATGTTCATTTTCTATTTCTGGATATTCCGCAGCAATTTCATCAAACACCTTGTGGAATAAACCATCACTTTGTTTCATGATGTTATCCTTTGTAAAACATGTTACTTTTTTTCGGTTTTGTTGCTTGGCATATTCAAAGGCATAACGCACGATTTTTTCGCATCCTGGTCTACTGATTAACTTTAAGCATTGAACCACTTCGTCTGTTTGTTGGTGCTCAATTCCTGCGTATAAATCTTCTTCATTTTCTCGTACAATAACCACATCCATTATGGGGTGTTTTGTTTGTACAAACGGATGTAGGCTTTTGCAGGGTCTTACATTGGCATACAAGCCAAGAAATTTTCGGGTAGTTACATTTAAACTCTTGTACCCTCCGCCCTGTGGAGTGGTAATTGGTGCTTTTAAAAAGACTTTATTTCTACGGATAACATCCCAGCTATCTTTTGAAATACCGGCAGTATTTCCAGAAAGATATACTTGTTCACCGACCTGAATTTCGTCAATTTGTAAATTCGCTCCAGCAGCTTCTAATATTTGCAGTGTCGCGTCCATAATTTCTGGACCAATTCCATCTCCTTTAGCAATAGTTATTCTCATGGTGATTAATTTTTTTTAGCAAAGATGTATAGTTTTGTACATATATTTATATTTATATATTTGATGAATTATATAAATATATCTTATGTATTACACTTTGAGTCAATTAAATGTTTTTGTTAAGGTTGTTGAAAATCAGAGTGTTACGAAAGCCGCGGAGCATTTGCACATGACACAACCTGCGGTTTCTATTCAATTGAAAAATTTTCAAGATCAATTTGAAATCCCTTTGTTTGAAGTGATCTCTCGTCGAATGCATATCACTTCGTTTGGACAAGAAGTGGCAGATTCTGCCAAGGAAATTCTGTTTCAGGCCGATTTACTCAGGAATAAGGCATTAAAGTTCAAAGGCGAGTTAACGGGGACCTTAAAGATATCTGTGGTTTCTACGGGGAAGTATGTGATTCCCTTTTTTTTAAAACCTTTCATGGATTTGAATCCTGGCCTTGATTTGCAAATGGATGTTACGAATAAGGAGTTAGTGGTGGAAAGCTTAGGTCGAAATGAAATTGATTTTGCCTTGGTTTCTATTCTTCCGGAACGCTTGAATGTGGACTCAATCCCCTTATTAGATAATTCCTTATTCTTGATTGGTGACCGTTCATTTTCTAACACGAAGGAAATTGCTATCAACGAATTAGCAAAGCATCCCTTAATTATGAGAGAACCCGGTTCCGGTACACGGCAACGTATGGAGCAATTTCTTAAAACTCATCAGGTTAAATTGGATCGTAAGTTGGAATTAACGTCGAATGAAGCGGTAAAACAAGCGGTAACGGCGGGCTTAGGCTTGTCTATCATGCCATTAATCGGGTTGAAGCATGAACTTGAAGCAGGAGAATTAAAAATGTTAAAGATTAGTGGATTGCCAGTGCATACGGAATGGCAATTGATTTCCCTCAAAGGGAAGCGTCATGGGCCAGTAGCAGAAGCATTTAGGGTATTTGGTCAAAAAAATAAAGAGGATCTTCGTCAAATGCATTTTTCTTGGCTTAAAACTATTTGAATGAATTGAATATTCTTAGTTTGTCTATGAAAATCGTAGACTTATTGATCTACACATTAACCCCAAACAAATACCCAACCCCGGCAGAGAACCCCATTGCTAGACTTCCTCCGATGACAATTCGCAAAATGGCTTTTCCGATGGGTGACCCACCAGTTTTTGCCGATACATATCCCAAAAGGATAAGGAATATAATAGTCGATCCATAGAGATAAAAGGGCATGTATTTTATGGGAGCAAACAAGGTGACG
>JBJTWL010000028.1:0-6069 GCA_046081745.1 Flavobacteriales bacterium
AGTTGATGAGGTGATTTTCAAAGAAAACCTGGAAGAGATTTTCGGAAAACGTCCTTGGGAGCCTGCTGAACTTATAGAGGATAAGGATCAATTGGCAGAAGAAACTGTTGTAGAACAAGAAGCTCCGCATGCACCAGAAAATCCAACCATTGAAAGCGAGGATGTTGAAAAAGATGCAGATGATCCTGAAACTACAGGAAGTGATATGAGGACAACAGAAGAATAAGCAACGTAGGACATGAGTAATTTAGTACAACGCATAATTACGGGTACTATCCTCGGTATTTTGATTTTAGGATCAGTGATTGCAGGCCCATGGATTCAAGGGGTTGTTTTCAGTGCATTCATGATTATCGGATTGCTAGAGTTCTATCGCATGTGTGAGCGTTTGTCGTTCATTCGTGTTTCCAAAGAAATGGGAATATTCATCGGAATTTTCATTTATTTACTCCTAATTGGAATGAGTATTAAGGTACTTCCAATTATTTCGATTACGGTGGTATTTCCGTTATTTTTTAGTCTTATACTAACGGAACTGTGGAAAAAACACCCCCACCCTCTCCTAAATATCGCGGTGTTAGTGCTAGGTATTATTTACGTGGTAATACCGTTCTATTTGAGCATAGACTTGAATATTCGAAATAATCAATTTCTTCCAACGGTGGCAGGGATGTTAGTTTTAATTTGGACCAACGACACCATGGCGTATTTCGTTGGAAAAAAATGGGGTAAGCATAAGTTATTCGAGCGCATTTCCCCAAAGAAAACCTGGGAAGGCACGATTGGCGGAATCATTTTTACCTTAATCTTTGGCTTCATTATCGGAACTTACATCAATCAAGGGCTTACCACATTCTGGATAGTATCAGCCATTTTAATTGGTCCGTGTGCCATCTTTGGCGATTTATTAGAATCGTTATTTAAGCGCAGTTTAGACATAAAGGACAGTGGAAGCATTTTACCTGGACATGGTGGTGTATTGGATCGATTTGATGCGGCGTTATTTAGCATTCCCTTCTTTTACTGTTGGTATATGCTTTATTTTTATTGGTAAATTTACCCCATGCGATTTCACAAAGAAGGTTATGTTATAATGACCATTGCCGTGATAATAACGGCCGTTATTATCAGCACTATATGGTTTTTAATGGGTAATTCCTTACCCTGGTTGAATGTTACAATTTCTTTAATACCAGTGGTTTTACTGTATCTTATTATTCAATTCTTTCGCGTACCTAACCGTTCGATTGCAGGGGATTCATCAGATGTAATTTGTCCAGCTGATGGGAAAGTTGTGGTCATTGAACGGGTATTTGAACCTGAGTTCATTAAAAAAGAGTGTCTTCAGATTTCTATTTTTATGTCGCCTCTGAATGTACATGCCAATTATGCCTCAATAAGTGGAGAGGTGATTTACACCAAATACCATGAAGGTTCCTATTTGGTAGCATGGCATCCAAAAAGTTCCACAGAAAACGAACGATCTACCATGGTCCTAGAGACTGCATCAAAAAAACAGGTCTTAGTCCGGCAAATTGCCGGTGCACTTGCACGAAGAATTTGCTTCTATGCCAAGGAAAACGAAATGTATGAAAAAGGAGACGAGTTTGGCTTTATTAAATTCGGATCTCGCGTGGATGTTTTTCTTCCTTTGGATGCTCAAGTAAAGGTTCAACTTGGTCAAAAGGTTAAAAATCGTGAAGATATCCTTGCATCCATTTAAAACTTTGTAACTTTAAAAAAAATATACCATGAAAAAATTAGTTTTAGCTGTTGCCTTGGTTACCATGAGTGGAACTATCGCTTCAAAAGTTTACGCTGCTCAAACTGGCGTTAAAATGGAACTTCGTGATGACGACAAAAAGAAAAAGAAAAAGAAGAAAGCATGTTGTTCTGCAACGGAGCAAAAGAAATGTTGTTCTGGTTCAACCCAAAAATCAGGTTGCGGAGACAAGCATTAATTAATTAACAACTTCAAATAAAAAAGGGGCTTAGGCCCCTTTTTTATTATTCAAAAATTTCTTTGTGTTCCAGACTGTATTTTTCAAGAATTACCTTTCTTTTCAACTTTAGCGTAGGAGTTAATTCATTCCCTTCAATTGAAAATAGTGTGGGTAGAAGTTTTATCTTTTTAATTTGCTCCCAATTTCCAAGGTGGGCATTTACCTTTTCAATCTCCTCTAAAATTCTATTATTAAGCGTTGTATCTAAAATAATTTCTTCATTGCTTAAGGTGTCAAAAGACAAGTTATGTCTTTTCGCCCAAGCACGAACGAAAGCATAATCCAGAATGATGAAGGCCGCTGGAAACTTTTGGTTCTCCCCTACCACCATAGCTTGCTCAATAAATCGAGATTCTTTAAGAGAATTTTCAATGGCTTGCGGTACGATATATTTCCCACCGGAGGTTTTAAAAATTTCCTTTTTACGGTCTGTAATTTTTAAATATTTCCCTTCAACAAACTCACCAATATCACCGGTTTTCAACCAACCATCTTCATTGAAAACATCCTTTGTCGCTTCCTCATTGTTATAATATCCCATCATTACATTGGGGCCTTTAACTAAAATTTCACCATCTGACGCGATCATGACCTGAACATCGTCGATTAATGCGCCTACGCTTCCAAAACGTATTCCTCGTTGAAATGAATTCACCGAAATAACAGGAGAAGTTTCCGTCATTCCATATCCCTCCAAAATCGGAATACCTGCCGCTAAGAAAATCCGAGATAAACGGGTCTGTAATGCTGCGCTACCTGAAGCAATAGCCCGAACATTTCCTCCCAGTGCTTCTTGCCATTTTGAGAAAATCAACTTTTTGGCGATGCCTAATTTCAAATAATACCAAGCTCCTTTTCCAGTTTGCTCATATTCTTCGGCCAGACCAACGGCCCAAAAGAACAATTTCTTTTTGATACCCGATAAATCTTCTCCTTTTGCGATTATTTTATCATAAACCTTTTCAATTAACCTAGGAACCGCACTAAAAACGTCCGGTTTAACTTCACGAATGTTATCACCAATCGTATCCATGGACTCTGCAAAATAAATTGATGCACCAATGTACATATACAAGTAGTGAAGCATTCGCTCATAGATATGACAAACAGGAAGAAAGGATAGAACTTTTGAATTCTTGTCCGCAGGAATGGGTTCTTCGCAAGCTAATACATTTGAAAGGACGTTGCCATGCGAAAGCATTACTCCTTTTGGGTTACCAGTTGTTCCTGACGTATAAATAATAGTCACCATATCTTCCGGTTTAACGGCATCCATACGTTCTTGTACCATCAATTCGGAGATGTCATGAGGTATATCAAAAAGGGTATTCCAAGACTTCACATTGGTCAAATCATCAAACGAATAGACTTCCTTTAATTGAGCTAATTGAGGTTTCACCTCGTTGATTTTGTCTGCAATTTCTTGATTCCCAACAAACATGAATTCCGCTGCACAATCATTCAGAATATACGCATAATCCTTTGCCGAGATTGTTGGATACAAAGGGACCAAAATAGCCCCAACTTGCTGTACCGCAATATCCAAGATATTCCATTCATAGCGATTACTTGAGGCAACGGCGACACGGTCTCCGGCAGCTACCCCCATGTGATATAACGCCTTTGAAAGTCGCATGCATTGCTGCAAAAAATCTTGAGTTGAAAGGGATTGCCATTGGCCACCCACTTTCGTATTAAACATATTTGCCTGAGGAAAATTCTTTAATTGATGGTAAGGAACATCAAACAATCGGTTTAGCATATCAAACGTTATTAGTAATCGGTTATATTATATATAGGATCAATGGTTTAACCCATTTAATTTATCTAAAAACTCATCTGATTTTTGTTCAAAATCAGCTACGATGGACTTAAAATCAGCTTTTGTTTTCCCGGTGTTGATGCGGGATAATAACTCATTGTAGGTAGATATTACCTCTTCAATTAACCCCTCTGCTGCTTCAGCCTGACTTTCATTTACCTCTTGGATGTAAATGCATTCATCAATTACATCAATAATCATTGCATTGATTTGTTTCTTTAACATTCGTTTATTGGCCATCTTGTGTTTTTTCCAAATATATTCATTTTAATCTTAACCAAGCGCCCGAAGTAAATCGCTACTTTTGCATTGTGATTTCAGTTATTACATTAAAGAAAGGAAAAGAAGCGTCCCTTTACAGAAAACACCCATGGGTTTTTTCAGGTGCTATTGCCACCGACTGCACCTCCCTCGAAGATGGGCAGTTAGTTACTGTTCAAGGCTGGAATGGTGTTTTTTTAGCTAAAGGTCATTTTCAACACGGATCTATTTCGGTTCGCATTATATCGTTTCAAGATCAAGTATTTAACCAAGAATTTTGGAACGACCGAATTTCTGGAATGATTCAGCTTAGAAAGAAACTTGGCTTGTTGTCGGAGACTAACTCAATTTTTAGAATTTGCCACGGGGAAGGAGATGAACTTCCAGGGTTAGTTATAGATTATTACACAGGGGTAGCCGTGATTCAATGTCACTCCATTGGCATGGTTCAACACCTCAATGAAATCACAGAAGCATTAAAACAAAGTCTTGGAACAGACTTACTGGCTGTTTACCATAAGTCATCGGAGACCTTACCTAAACGATACGCTATCACCGACGGTTATTTATATGGCGAAGTTCCTACTCCGCATTATGCTAAGGAAGATGGTATTACCTATGCCATAGATTGGATTAATGGTCAAAAAACAGGCTTTTTCATTGATCAAAGGGATAATCGAAGCATGGTTGGGCGCTTATCACACGGTAAAAAGGTACTGAACGCCTTTTGTTATTCTGGAGGTTTTAGTTTACAAGCCTTAAAAAATGAGGCAACTGTGGTT
This sequence comes from Flavobacteriales bacterium, assembly GCA_046081745.1. Classification (GTDB taxonomy): domain Bacteria; phylum Bacteroidota; class Bacteroidia; order Flavobacteriales_D; family Crocinitomicaceae; genus UBA952. The sequence goes on from JBJTWL010000028.1 coordinate 4,869, forward strand.
TACTCACTAGATAGCTCTCAAAAAGCCATCGCATTAGTTGAGGAAAACGTTCATTTAAACGGGTTTAAAGACCGGCACATTTCTGTAGCAGCGGATGCTATGGAATTCATGAAGGCATTGCCTGAGGAGTTTGATATCATCATCCTTGATCCGCCAGCATTTGCAAAACACTTGGATAAAAAACATAAGGCGGTTCAAGGCTACAAGCGCTTGAATGCTCACGCTTTGCGGCAAATTAAATCAGGCGGAATATTGATTACCTTTTCTTGTTCACAAGTAATTGATAAGGCCCTATTTAACCACACGATTATTGCCGCCGCGATTGAATCAAACCGAAACGTAAAAATACTCTATCAATTACACCAACCGGCCGACCACCCAATTGGTGCATTTCATCCGGAAGGAGAATATTTAAAAGGTTTGGTTGTTTATGTCGAATAAACTCTTATCCCTTTCTTACAAGTCGATTTTAGGGGTGGCATTACCCATGATGGTTTCTGGCTTCATTCAATCCATAGTGCTCATCACAGATTCAGCATTTATAAGCAGGTATAGTATAGAAGGCTTTGATGCGGTTGGTAATGCAGGGCTGGCGTATATAACGTTTTATATGATGCTCCTAGGCATGTCGGACGGTGCTCAAATCCTTATGGCAAGAAGAATTGGAGAATCAAGGATTGACCAACTTGGGAGACTCCTTAACGCAACCTGGATTATATTGGGAATTCTAGCCATAGTTTTCTTTACAATACTCACCTGCCTTATTCCCGAATGGATAAGTTCCTATTCCCGTAATCCTGAGGTAGCCCTTTTGCAAGGGGAATTCATTCATCACCGATCATACGCCTTGTTCTTTTGTATGATTACATTGGGATTTCAAGCTTTTTATCTTGCGCGTGGTAAATCATGGGTTGTGTTAATTGCAGCTGTAATTACCGCCAGCACCAACATCGTTTTTGATTATTTGCTCATTTTTGGTGTGGGAATATTTCCTGAAATGGGAGTTGCAGGTGCTGCAACTGCCTCTTCCATTGCAGACGGATTGGGAATGATATTTTTAATCCTATTTACCGTGTTTTCCAGAGAAAATACTCCATACCAGTTATTCAGCAGAATGAACGGAGTTTGGGTTGAACTCAAAGAACTAATTCGTGTTGGAACTCCACTCTTACTCCAAGGCTTTTCCGCCCTATTTACATGG
>JBJTWL010000029.1:0-13327 GCA_046081745.1 Flavobacteriales bacterium
GACTATCAAGAAAAAAGTTGATGGCTATCGGAGTAATTGGTTGGAGTTTAGGGACGTGCTTAACGGGGATTGCCCAAGGGTTTTCTTTTATGATTTTTTGTCGCGTAATGGTTGGATTGGGAGAGGCGAGTTTTGGTGCGATTGGACCAGCAGTTATTTCCGATGCTTTTGAATCTAAAAAACGCAATAAAGCGATTACTATCTTTTCGCTGGCTGTTCCATTAGGTGCCGCACTTGGTTTTGCGTTAGGTGGACTAATTGCCGCCAAATTGGGTTGGCGAAACGCTTTTTTTATTACTGGGTTTCCTGGATTTCTCTTGGCCGCCTTGTTGTTTTTTGTTCCCGAACCCGAGCGTGGACAAAGTGAAGAAGCAGCCGTGTCAAAAGAGAAAATCTCGTTTAAAAGACTTTGGACTTTGTTTTCAAATAGAGAATATCTCTTTGTAAACTTGGGGTACATTTTTTACACGTTTGCCATGGGTGCATTTTCGTTTTGGGGACCTGCTTTTTTAAGCCGTGAGCATAAAATGGAAGTTGCAGATGCTTCCCTTTTCCTAGGGCCAACCTTAGTAGTTGGTGGGATTTTAGGGACTATAATCGGTGGTTACTTTGCGAATAAATGGCGTGAAAAGAGTCCTTCTGGGTATGCTAAATTACTCTTGATATCAGTCTTGTGCGCTGTACCTTTTTCGTTTGTTTCCTTTCTCACTGAAAACACCTTGCTCAGTATGATTTGTATTGCTATTTCATTAATTTTCTTGTTTCAGTCTACGGGACCAATTAATACGGTTATTGTGGAAAGCGTTGCCCCAAATATGCGCGCCTCAGCCATGGCAATCTGTATTTTTATGATTCATGCTTTTGGTGATTTATGGTCACCTGAATTGGTAGGAAGGGTATCCGATCAGTTTGGAGGAAATTTAAGAATAGGCATGTTAATTCTCCCCGGTGCGTTTTTAATCGCAGGCTTGTTTTGGTATTTCTTGGTAAAGGAACAGGACAAGAAAGGTAAAACGGGTGTTAAAGATAGTGTTGAATTATCTTCCAATGAGGTAATCGCTTAAATACAAAAACGGCTCATTCAAGGTACCCTCAAAGGTTGTTTCTGATGCTCGATAAATAATTTGATCGGGATCATCTCCAAGCAAGCGTGGAAAAACATGCTTCAATAATTCACTACCAAAGTCCTCCGATGCATCTTTAGGAAGTTCACACGGTAAATTGTCTACCGCCATCACCGCAACGGCTTCGGGCAATCTGAAATCACATTCCTCATTGGTTTTTGGATTCCATCCATAAATGGAGTTACCAATTTTGGAAGGTCGAATCGTACAAGCAATAGGTCCAGCGATGTCACAAGAAATATCCGCGACCACTTTTAGTCGAGTATGCGCAATAAAGTCTTGCTGCGTAAGTAAAATTGGGGCTTTATTATCCCAATAGTGACATGGAATATACATATCAGAACTCGCTGCGTATTCTGTTAAAATTGATGTATAATTCGAGGGGTTTGCATAAAATTCGGCTTTATCGAATTGGCCGTCCATGCTCCGGTAATAATCCGCCGCTTCAAGTTGACAAAATACCGGTTCATTGAATGTTTGCGTAAGATATTCTTCAGGACTTACTTCTTTGATTGGTAACAAATCAATGATTTCTTTTGCGCCATGGCCAACGCGACCAAACCCCGTTACCAAACACTTGAAATTCGTTGGAAGCACTACTTTTTTTAACTCTTCCTCAACTTCTTTGCGATCAAGGCATTCATGCGCTGGTTTTAATGAAAAGGTACCGTGTTTTAATCCGTAGGTAAGAAATCCATTGTAACATCCAACAATCCCCGCATACCGACCAAACCCAATTAAGCGCGTTCGGTATTTATCCTTAATTACTTCGTAATCGATAAGCCTAATCTTATGATTCAATATGGCGTTTAATAAATTCCGATTGTAGGGCTGTTTTTTGATCGTATGAGAAAAGAACAAAAACGTTTTATTGGGAATTAAGTCAGGTATTGGAACCTCTTTAACGCCAAGAATGATGTCACAATCGCTTAAGGTTTCAACGATTTCTATACCTTGTTCTTGGTATTCGTGATCAGAAAAGGTACGAATTGGGCTAGTTTGTACCACCACTTCTACATGAGGATACATTGTTTTTAATACCTTACACTGATAGGGGGTAAGCGGTGTACGGAAATCAGGGGGTATCTTTCCTTCTTTGATTACTCCAATTCTGATCTGTTCCATGTTGTAGTTATTTTTGCAAGTAAGCGTCTATAAATTCTCGGATACAGCCTTCACCGCCTTTCGTGGAAAGGATAATTGAACAAACGGATTTCACGTCGTTTACCGCATCGGACGGACAAGCCGCCAATCCGACGTTTTTCATGAGTTCAAGGTCGTTTATGTCGTCTCCAATAATCGCGACTTGATTCAGGGATAATTCCAGTTCAGAACACCATGTCTTTAGTACGGTTAATTTTGGTTCTTGACCCACATAGCAATGAGGAATGCCCAATAGTTCAGCGCGTTTCTGAACCATAATTTTTGTAAATCCGGAGGAAATGATTCCAACATTGAATCCTTTTTTTGTTAATCCAAGGATTCCTAATCCATCTTTGGTGTTGAATTTTTTGATTTGATCCCCGGATTCTGTCCAATACATGCCCCCATCCGTCATCACGCCATCCACATCTAAAATCAAGAACTTGATGTCCTTCAATTTCTTGGCAATATGTTCCGCATGAAATAGCGGTTTGAACAGCAGAGACATAAGATCCAGTGCATATTCCTCAGCTATTGCTTCTAAGTCGAATAGCGTTAGTTCTTTGACTTCGTCCACCTCCAAATCGGCCAGGAAATCATTGTAGTGCATTCCGTGTTTTGCACACAGTCCTTTTATGTTTTGCTCTAAATACATCATACAATTTGATAGCCTACCGCAGTGGCTACCGGTTTTAATTCATGATACAATTGTTCGAACGCTTCATAGGTCAATTGCTGGGAAGCGTCTGATTTTGCAACCTTAGGGTTTGGATGTGTTTCAATCAGTAGTCCATCAATTCCCATCGCAACACATGCTTTTGCAAGTGGCGCAACCCCATAGGCATAGCCCATTGCATGTGATGGGTCCAAAATTACCGGCAAATTTGTATATTCTTTCAGCCATGCTACGCCACACAAGTCAAGCGTAAAGCGTGTTCCGGTTTCAAAGGTTCGAATGCCACGCTCACAAACCATGACGTCTTGATTACCACCTGACAGGACGAATTCAGCAGCTTGAACTAACTCTTGCAGGGTGGTCCCAAACCCGCGTTTAATCAATACCGGCTTATTTATTTTAGCACATGCTCTTAAAATTCCTTGGTCATACATGGCTTTAGCCCCAATTTGAATAATGTCTGTATGTTCAATAATTTCATCAATGTGCGTAGCATCTCGTGCTTCAGTAATTACAGTAAGCCCATGTTTTTCACGCATCTTAGCCAAGAGTTTTAATCCTTCTAATCCCATACCTTGAAATGAATATGGGCTGGTTCGAGGCTTGTACGCACCACCACGAAGTGTATTTAATCCGAGCGATTTAAGCAGGTGTGCGGCACTTTCGATTTGTTCTTCTGATTCTACTGAACATGGACCACCTATAAGCACGGTATGCTTGGTTTGTCCACCAATCGTGGTGTTCCCGAAACGAATGGTACGCGTTTCTTCTTTGTAGGTACGACTTGCCAACTGCATATCATTTGGGAAAACCCAAGATAATTCGGTATATTCAACCAATCCCGCGGGAACCTCTTTCATGGAGGAGCCAGTAATTAGGGTATGGGCGCCATCATAAATATGAAAGGCTTGATGAGCTAGTGCCAATTGATCTGCTTCCGCACCACTAAGGGTTGATTTTAATTGTATAATCATATTTCACCTTTTATTAGGTTTACAAAATTAATGATCCCAACGGCTTGATGCTCTTCATTTACTACCGGTAAGTACATTACGGGAAACGAGGTACGTTTTAAGACTTGAAGCAGGTCGATGACCGATTCCTTTGCTGAAATGGTCAAGGGCTTGCGATTGATTAGGGATTCAGGGGTAATTGCTTGGTGGTTCTTTAATTGATTTAAAAGTGCTTTACGAATATCTGCACTCGATACAATTCCCATTAAGGTGTTGGAGTTGTTCGTTACTAAACAAAATCCCAAATGGCCAAATTCGATGGTTTCCAGAATAGATTCTGTGGAACATGAGTCAATTTGAACTACAGGACATTCCTCTAAGGGCACCATGAAATCTTCGATTTGATAGGCGGATGCATGGTTGCGCGTGGTTAAATTCATTAAGGCATGTCCAATGCTCGGTCCTTTGAATAAATAAGAGCCCGAAACAGCGGTACTCACTCCCATGTTCCTAAGGATGAAGGACACTTCTCCGTTAACACCGCCATCCACATGAATGGATTTGTCCGGATATCGTTTTCTAAAGGTTCTAATCTTTTTGAAATTCTCTTTATCGAATACACCTCCGGATTGTCCGGGTACGGTGGCCATAATCAAAATGAAATCACAGGAACTGTGCGCGTCAAAGGCATCTACAGACGTGGGGGTGGTGATGGCTACTCCTTTGGCTGATTTTAATTCACTAGGCCATATTAAAGGTTCATTTAAGGGCTCTAGTTGAAAGGTGACATATTCCACGGGAACTTCCAGCAAAAGATCGTAATACTTCGAAGGTGTAGGTGTAATAATATGGAGATCTACTGGAATATTACTGATTTTTCGGAGCGCTTTAATATCATCAAACACGCTTAGATCATCATTACAATCCACATGAAAAAGATCCACTTGGTGCTCATCCAATGACTTAATTGTTTGTGCAAAGTTATTGCGTGAATCGCTGTATATCGAAGCAGAAATCTTCATTGCTGCAAAGGTACGGAATCTAGCGTGAGGATTACACTATTTGCATTTTCCTTTTTTATATTTTGTTTTTCCTTCGATGCATTGAATCACTGCTTCATTTTGGTAGGTGTTCCCTTGACAGTCGCACACCGGATCATCGTAATTTGGGTTTATATCAATTAACTCACATGCCCATTTATCGTGTTCTATACAGCCCCCTTTTTTGCAAGAACTCAGAATAATCAGGGAAGTAACACCTAAAACAAAGCGAATTTTTTTCATTCGAATGCTTTTAATTGATTGGACGTGAAATCCCATTCAGGGGTGTCTAAGTTCTGGCCGAAATCAAGGTCGTACCATGGACAACCTGGATTTGCAGGGTTATCAAGGATTTGAATTTCTTGCGCAGGCATGTAGCTTTGTGCGAGCATGAATTTCACATTGCCCTCCTTATCCACACATTTATCCACTACAATAATAGCGTGGCCATAGGAATATCCCGGTGGTGGACCCGTAATAAATACATCACCAATTTCAAGTGATTCAACGGGTTTAGTGATTAGCTGTTGATTTAACGAAGTCGTGTTTGCCGTATTAAACACCGTTTCCAAATAGGTCCACAGATTGGTTTTATCGGCAGTTCTTCCGCCTAACCATGTGCTGTAGGAAAGGGTCTTGCCGCTTGCTTGTCGAAATGAAATTTCTTTGAATCTTGATTGACTAAAGAGATATTCCGCTCTAAGTCGCATAACGGCATCCGCACATTGATGCAAGTCTTTTTTTCCGATGGGAAGATCCACTACCCCCAAATAGGTTTGGTAATTTGGTTTGATTTCCCCACTGAATGTCTTAACCTCACTTCCATCTGGTTTGAGTGGTAGATTTCTTAAATACCATACAAAAGAACTGCTTTCTGAGTTGATTCGCGTAAATCCTTCGGGTGTGTTAAACCGCGTTTCAACGGTTTTTCCTGTGGTAATTATCCAAGATATAGGTTGTTTTACCTCGGTTTTTTTATTTGTTTTTGTAGGTTCCTCCTGTTCTGTTGTCTGGCATGATGCGATGGAAACCGCCATTAAAATGCAATAAAAAATTGGTATCATTGGTTTTTAAATTGAATGTTACCGCTTTTCAACGCAAGTTAGTTGAATGGTTTCACCCACCATGCAAATTGATCCACCTGAAAATGAATTATAACTAAAATATATCGATTGATTTTCAACCATTAAACTGCTGTCAAATTCTCCTAAATTGATGGGCTCATAGGTTTTTCCGTTCGCTTCAATAACCCATCCACAGCCGTCAAGTCCAGTGAGATTCTTTAATTTACCTTTAACAGCCGAAGTACAAGACGTGTTTTTTGAACAACTAATTAAAAGGGCAAAACTGACAATTGATATCCATTTCATGACTTAAAAGTAGTGAAAAATTAGTCTCAGGGATATTTAGACTTATAGACTTTTGGACTTTAGGACTTTTAGACTTTCAGACCATTTGATTGTGTATTCTCTAAAACGTCTTAATGTCTTAACATCGTGATGTCTTTCCGTCCACAAAAAAAAAGAGGGGCAAGCTACTTTTATCGCACCGCTACAACCTCATACCTTTGCTACGTTCCCGTCCTGGAGGATTAAGAGGGAGCTGGTCGTAAAAGACTTACCCCGTGCAAATGTATGCAGATTTTATTAAAAGAAAAAAGGAACTTACTGATTAAAGAAGTTCAAGGTTCGTTCACAAACACGTAAAAGGTGCTCTGGGAGATTCGGGTTTTCCCACGGGTGACTTGCCCCAAACACATGGTCAGCTCCCGAAATTATCTCGAGTTTTGTTTCACTCCACCTTGCAAGTGCTTCACCTTCATCGTTTAACACAGAATTATCTTGATCCCCATGAACCACTAGAATCGGAATTTTTAAGGCCTTAATGGCAAGTTCAATCGATAATGAATGTTCGTTTTCTTTGAAATCTTGGTACAGACCATATCGTTGAGGTAAATGCTGTTTCGTCCGACCGTTGAAGATTGTACGGATTCCGTTGTTTTTCCATTGGTCAAGTTCACTGCCTGTAGGAAAACGGGAACCAATATCTGAGATGGATGCCCAAAGGGCGATTTTATCGGTTTGTGTTTGGTTGGCGTGTAATATGACATCTCCACCTCCGCGTGAATGACCAACCATAAACGTTGATTGAGCTTGAATTATTCCTGCAAGATGCGAGCGAAAATATCTAATGTCTGCCACTTCATAGGAATACGTGTTTTGAGAAAATGCCTCAAGATCAGGGAAATCAATGCCTTGCTTTTCGGTTCCTCCGTTGTGGGTGAGGTTGAGTTTCGCAAAGGCATAACCATTGGATACATAAAAAGATTGAACCACATTCCATGCTCCCCAATCTTTGAATCCCATAAATCCATGAACAAAAATCACTACCCGCTTATTCCAATCCGTAGGAACTTCTAAATCGAATAAGCTTTTTCGACCAGCGGATCCTTGGTATACACCGTTGATAATCTGTAAGGCACTCATCGCTTAATTAATTCTGAAACATACGTATTTGATGACGTGACCTTTTGCGTGAAATAGTTGCTCATAGTGGGTTTTAATGCTGAATATTTCACGTTGTGCAGGATTCGTTTCAGTTTCTAGGGTTGCGTATAAGTCCGGCCGATAATCGACTATGGGATATCCATGTTCTTCAATTTGCTCCATGGTGAATTCAAAAAGTAGGTCGTTATCGGTTTTCATATGTACCAATCCCCCGGGTTTCAAAAACTTCCGGTATCGTTCAATGAATATGGCAGAACTCAGGCGTTTCTTTGGTTTTTGAGGTTGAGGATCAGAGAAGGTTAGCCAGATTTCATCTACTTCATTTGGGCCAAATAATGCTTCAATAAAGTCAATACGTGTCCGCAAAAATCCAATGTTGGTCATGTTAAGCTTTAAGGCTTCACGAGCTCCTATGAACATGCGATTTCCTTTGATGTCCAAACCAATGAAGTTTTTTTCGGGATACATTTTAGCTAAGCCCACCGAATATTCCCCTTTACCACATCCTAATTCTAAAATGAGCGGGTGTTCATTGTTAAAAAAATCACGGTGCCAATTCCCGCGCATTGGAAAGGCTTGGTTACGTTCGTATTCTAGTACGTTTTTAAAGGTTTTAATGGCGGCAAATCGAGCAAGTTTATCTTTTCCCATGGTGTCACAAAAGTAATCATTTCAATAGGATCAATGAGATAAGACAGAATGCTGTTACTTTTGCATCATGCATTTTATTGAACCTTTTTTTCGTTGGCGTGGAGAATATGTTGCATCGGAGGATGCCCGATCACCATTTTATGGGAGGGTTTACAGTGAATTTGAGTTTCAACATCGAGTGTATAATTACCTGATCCACCCGCAATGGGATGAATTTGGATCAACGACCTTGTACATTAAAATACTTTACGTGGATTATGAAGCAGGTACCTGTGTAATAGAATTAATTGGGGAGTGGAATGATGCCATAGAAAACGACATCATGATTTTAAAATCGAATGTACTGAATCCACTCATTGAGGAAGGGATCTTGCGTTTTGTGCTGATTTTTGAGAATGTGTTAAACTTTCATTATTCCGATGATTGTTATTACGAAGAATGGTTTGAGGATATTGAAGAAGGGTGGATAGCTGCTGTAAATATTCATCCGCACGTTGCCAAAGAACTGCAACGTATTCAAATTGACTCCTATGTTGCCATGGGGGGCGAACTTGATGAATTAGAATGGCGAACGTTTAAACCCCATCATTTCGTTCAAAAAGTAGAACAAATCGTGACACACCGCTTGTCATAATGTAACTTTGGTCTACTTGACCCGTATCAAAATCCATGTCTAATCAACAATTTCAATTTCAGTATAGAATGCATGCGCATTGGAATGAGCTTTCACCACAAGATGTGATGCTGATTAAGGATGCATTCAAGGCCATGGATAAAGCCTATGCCCCATATAGCCGTTTTAAAGTTGGGGCTTCTGTGCTCTTGGAAACTGGAGAAGTGATTTGCGGTAGTAATCAAGAAAATATTGCGTTTCCTTCCGGATTATGTGCAGAGCGGGTAGCATTAAATTACGTGGGAGCTAATTATCCAGGAATCTCGATTAATACCCTTGCCGTGGTTGCACAAGGTGAACTTATGCCGGAAGAACAATTGCTGTCCCCATGTGGTGGATGCCGACAAGTTATGTTGGAATCTGAAAACCGACAAACTAACCCAATTCGAGTGATCTTGGTGAATCAAGACCAACGCACGATGATCATTGAAACGGTCAAGGATTTGTTGCCCTTCGGATTTGGTAAATAACCAGAATTACTTTTCAACACTGACTACTTTTGATAAAAAAGTGCTGTACTTTTGTAGGCTACAAAAAACATCAAAATGAACAGTTGGTTTACCGTAAAAGTTAAGTATACAAAACAGTTAGAGAACGGATCGCTTAAACGCGTGAATGAGCCGTATTTATTGGCTGCCATGACCTTCACCGATGCCGAAGCTCGAATTTATGAAGAGTTGAGCGCCATGATTCGAGGAGAATTTATGGTTACAGGAATTACCCGAACTGACCTGCAAGATATTTTTCAATATGAAGATTCAGCGAATTGGTTTAAATGTAAAATCACATACGGTGTGGATGAGGAAGATGGAGAGAAGAAAAAGAAAGTGGCTCAAAATTTTTTAGTGTCCGCTCCGGATGTAAAAGAAGCATACTTGCGCATGGAGGAAAGTCTAGCGACCTTGATGATTGATTATCAGGTAATATCCATCATTGCATCTCCTATAGTTGAGATATTCCCATACCGAGAGGATGAGGTAGCAAGCCCTGCAAAAACAAAAAAAAATGAAGAGTTCATCGAGCAAACATCAAGTAAAGGTGTTGTTTTTTCTGCATCCGGAAGTGATAAAGATGAAGATGACTTTATCGTTGATGATACCAATGAAAGCGCCGACGATGACAGTGAGTTAGATGATCAATTTACGGGCGACGATGAGTAATCCACTGGATCAGTTAAGGAATAATCATTCGGACTTTTCAAAAAATCAGGATTCTTTTCAATATTCCGATCCCTTTTTGGCGTTTGAAACGTGGTTCAATTTGGCGGTGAGTTCCGGAGAAAAAGAAGCTAATGCCATGGTGCTTTCCACAGTAAATGAAGCGTTAAAGCCAAGTGCTCGTGTGGTTTACCTTAAAGAACTACTGAACCAGCAGTTTGTTTTCTACACGAACTACTTATCCCATAAAGGAAAAGACTTGCTCCAGAATCCAAACGCTTCCTTATTGTTTTTCTGGCCAGGATTGGAGCGGCAAGTTCGCATCGAAGGAACAGTTAGCAGAATTAGTGAAAGTGAAAGCGATGCATATTTTGCTTCACGACCTAGAGAAAGTCAATTAGGGGCTTGGGCATCCCATCAGTCTCAACCTTTGAAAGAAATGAACGAAATTATGCAACGTTTCAATGAATTAGAACGCGAATTTCCAGGTGTTGTTCCTCGGCCTGCGCATTGGGGGGGTATGGCTTTACGACCTACCTATCTGGAGTTTTGGCAAGGAAAACCTTCTCGCTTGCACGAACGCGTATGTTTTACGTTAACCGAAGATAAGTGGCAGATTAGCCACCTAAATCCATAAAATGAAAGAAAGCCCTACCGAAGTTATTGTCCTGAGTAATGGGATCCGTTTGGCCTATGTGCGCTCAAATAGCGCTGTTGGACATCTTGCTTTTTATTTTAAGGGAGGTAGTCGAAGTGAACCCTCAACACATCCGGGCCTTGCGCACTTTTTGGAGCATTGTATTTTTAAAGGAACCCATACGCGAAAAGCCATGTGGATTCTTACCCGCTTGGATGAGGTAGGAGGGGAGTTGAATGCATTTACCGCGAAGGAAGAAATTTGTGTGCATGCTACGTTTTTGAATCGATATACGAAACGTGCCTTTGAACTCATGTCAGATTTGGTTGTGAATTCGAATTTCCCGATTCAAGAAATTGAAAAAGAAAAAGAAGTCGTAATTGATGAAATAAATTCCTACAAAGACAGTCCCTTGGATCGATTGATGGATGAATTCGACCGCATATTTTTCGGAGACCATCCACTGGGGAATCCTATTTTAGGGACAAAAAAATCGGTTAAACGATTTAAACGAGAAGATTTGTTAGCCTTTATTCAATCTAATTTTACAGCTGATAACTTGGTGGTTTCTTATGTGGGACGTGAACCGAAACTTCGCTTGGTGGAGTTAATTGAAGATCAATTAAAAGATTTGCCGGCTAAGGCAATGAATTTAGGATGGATTCCACCAACTGAGATTAAACCCTTCACGATTCGTAAAAAAGAATCTAATTTTCAATCTCACGCGATTCTTGGTGGTTTGGCTCCTTCGTATCACAGCGATGACCGTTTGGCAATGAATATTTTGATTAATTTCTTGGGCGGTCCCGCTATGAATGCCCGATTGAACATTATCATTCGCGAGAAGCATGGATTAGCGTATCATGTAGAAGCGAGTTATGCGGTTCTTGAAGACACTGGTTTTTGGGGTATCCTTCTTTCTGCGGAACAAAAAAATATCGATAAGTCCATTGAGCTTGCAAAAAAAGAACTTCGATTGCTGGTAGAAAAGGGCATGACACCGATTCAACTAAAAAAATCAAAGTATCAATTTTTAAGTCAGTTATCCATTGGTTGGGAGAGTAATAATGCCCGCACCATGTCCAACGGAAAAACCTTACTTATTTACAACCGAATCGATTCCTTAGAAGATACGTTCCGAAAAATCAATGGCATTACCCTCGACGAAATTAATGCCGTAGCACGCAAGTACTTTGCTCAAGATCAACAGTGTATGTTGGTGTATGATAAGAAATAGGGGCCTAGGTTATTACCTCTTTCCAAAAATTTTACTTCCCACCCGTACTAAGGTACTTCCCTCCTCGATGGCAATAGAGTAGTCGTCGCTCATGCCCATTGAAATTTCCTTAAACGCTACCGTGGAACTAAAATGGGTAGATTTTAGCCCATGGAATATTTCATGTAATGACTGGAATTCTCTTCTGATTTGCGCTACGTTTTCTGTAAATGTAGCCATTCCCATAACGCCGCATAGTTGTACTTGATTTAATGTTAGGTATTCAGGATTTGAAAGAAAGGCATTAGCCTCATCCAGCGATAAGCCAAATTTTGTCTCTTCTTGAGCAATATGAAATTGCAATAAACATGAAATCTTGCGCCCGTTTTTTTGTCCTTGCTTGTTGATTTCTTGTAAGAGCTTGAAGCTATCTACCCCATGAATCAGGTGAACAAAGGGTGCAATGTACTTTACCTTGTTGCTTTGCAAATGTCCGATCATATGCCAACGGATATCTTTCGGAAGCGCCTCGTATTTTTCTACTAAATCCTGGACCTTGTTTTCCCCAAAATCACGTTGACCTGCTTCATAGGCTTCCATGATGCGTTCAATCGGATGTGTTTTAGATACCGCAACAAGCGTGGTGTTAGTTCCTAAGGAAGCCGAGATTAGTTCAAGTTGTTCTTTAATCATGAATGTCCATTATGGTTAAGCCACTCCGTAATTTCGGTTCAACCCAGGTAGATTTAGGAGGCATATGCATGCCGTGATCGGCTACCTTTTTCACTGCAGACATTGGAATTGGAAAAAGGAAAAAAGCAACCTTAAAGGTTCCGTCATTCACTTGATTTAAGATCTTTACAAAAGGGGTATTGCCCGGTACGAATGCAATGTCTTCCGAGGTTTTTAAGTCGGAAATCCCAAGAATTGGTCTTAAAATCCACTGCGTTAAAAGTTCGGCATCTAACGAATGGGTGGGGTGGTTTTCATCAATTCGCTCGGTGTTGAGCACTAACGAATAACAAACATTTTCGATATAAATTGTAATCTCATGGGGGGTTAAGGGTTTTCGAGGCGTGGTTAAGGGCGTAAACCTTCCAAGGCTTCTCAAGCGCTCAATAAAGGCTTCAGTACTTAAACCATTTAGGTGTTTCACCAACCGTTGGAATTCAAGGATTTTAAGGGCGTCCTCCCGAACAAAATATGCCAAGAAATATTGTCCTTTTCCCAAACTTCCTTCCGTTTTATATTTCTCGTATAAGGCCACTGAAGAAGCACTTCTGTGATGACCGTCTGCAATGTAAACGGAATTAATATGCTTGAATTCTTGAATGATTGCTTCACTTTGTTCAATGGATAAGATCCATAATTCATGAGTAATAAGGTCGGTAGTAGTAAACTCGTATTCCGCCCTGGTGCGGGTAAGTTGATTAATAATTTCATCAATTGGATCCGTACCTTCATAAGACATTAATACCGGTTCAGCATTCAGACCAACAATCTCTAAGTATCGCGTAAAAACTCCTTCGCGTTCTGTGAGTGTTGCTTCG
>JBJTWL010000030.1:0-4476 GCA_046081745.1 Flavobacteriales bacterium
CTTATAAATATTGAGTAATTCTTCGTTATCGAAGCCCGTTCGATCATACGCAATATGTAATTTGTCTAGTTTGTTTTCCACGATGCAAAATTAATAAATAAAAAAACCCACCGAGGTGGGCTTTTAGAATTAATAAAATGAGGATTAAACCAACCCTTGATCGATCATTGCATCAGCAACCTTCACAAAACCGGCAATATTAGCACCTTTGACATAATCGACATTACCGTCTTCTTTTGTACCATATTTCACACACGCTTCATGGATTGACACCATAATACCGTGTAAACGCTGATCCACTTCCTCAGCGGACCAAGATAATCTCAACGAGTTTTGCGACATTTCAAGTCCGGATGTTGCCACCCCACCTGCATTAGATGCTTTTCCAGGTGCAAACAAGACATTTGCCGCTTGAAATGCAGAAATCGCTTCTGGAGTTGAAGGCATGTTGGCTCCTTCTGCCACGCATTTAACACCATTAGCAATTAACGCGTTGGCCTCTTCACCGTTCAACTCATTTTGAGTAGCACATGGCAATGCGATATCTGCTTTTACTTCCCATGGACGTTTTCCAGCAACAAATTTTGCATTGGGATATTTATTCGTGTACTCAGCAATACGACCACGCTTTACATTTTTCAATTCCATGACAAATGCTAATTTTTCCGCATTGATACCTTCTGCATCATGAATATAGCCTGATGAATCAGATAAGGTTACTACCTTAGCACCCAATTGTGTTGCCTTTTCACATGCAAACTGAGCCACATTACCGGAACCTGAAACTACAACAGTTTTTCCATTGAATGAATCTCCTTTGGTTGCAAGCATTTCTTTTGCAAAATATACCGTGCCATACCCTGTTGCCTCTGGACGAATCAAAGAACCACCCCAGTTTCTTGCTTTTCCGGTTAATACTCCTGTAAATTCATTTCGAATTCGTTTGTATTGACCAAACATATACCCAATTTCTCTTCCTCCTACGCCAATATCTCCCGCAGGCACATCTGTATCAGCACCAATATGGCGAGAAAGTTCAGTCATAAATGATTGACAAAACTTCATCACTTCATTATCTGATTTTCCTTTTGGATCAAAATCAGACCCTCCTTTACCTCCTCCCATTGGAAGCGTAGTCAAGGAATTCTTAAATATTTGCTCGAACCCTAAGAATTTTAAGATTGAAAGGTTCACAGAAGGGTGAAAACGCAAACCTCCTTTGTAAGGTCCAATCGCAGAATTAAATTCAACTCGATATCCTCTATTCACTTGAACATTTCCATGATCATCTAACCAAGGAACTCGGAAAATTATAGTACGTTCTGGTTCAATGATTCGGTCTAAAATTTTAGCATCTTTATATTTGGTGTGTTCCTCTGTGAATGGAATGATTGCTTCAGCCACCTCATGAACCGCTTGAAGAAACTCTGGTTCATGACCATTTTGTGCCTTAACGCGATCCATGAATGAATCAATTTCCTTTTGATATTTGTTTGACATAATCCGTTTTTTAAAATTTGCTTACAAATGTAGCAAGATTTTGAGTCGTCAATTGATATTTTTTCAACAATTAGTAAGTGTTAAAAAGACACTAAATTAATACGAACTTCAAGATAATTTAATGGAATATTAGAGCAACACAAATTAATTATCCTCGTATTGTTTTTAGTTTTGTTTTTTTACGAAAAGTCATTATTTTTGATTAACCTACCATATGCTACTTAGACTACTGTTTGCTATTCTTTTACTGTCATCCTTATCAGGTTACAATAATGTTTTCGCTCAAAACAACGCGGGTTGTCCGAACGCAAACTTGAGCATGGGGAATTTTACGAATTGGCAAGGTTTTACGGGAAGTTATGCGAATCCTGCATCAACCCCAGGGATAGTCGCTGGTCGTCATACGATAATGACCGGAGCAGGTATGGATCCGTTTTCTTGCGGAGGCCTCCCCGTAGTTCCCCCAGGCAGCACTTCCTCTGCCCGATTAGGAAACTCTGGAACGGGAGCCCAGGGAGAACAATTACGATACACCATGACGGTAAGCCCGCAAAATGCATTGTTTATTTACAAATATGCCTGTGTATTGGAAGACCCAGGTCATCCACCGAATGCACAACCTGTTTTTCAAATGAGGTTGCTTGACCAAAACGGTACCCAAATTGGTGGAAATTGCGGTGTATATACGGTTTATGCAGGTCAACCGGGTCAAAACTTTCAAACCTGTGGCGGTGTAAAATGGTTACCATGGACGATCGTTGGAGTCAATCTCACAGCCTACACGGGTCAACAAGTTACCGTGGAATTTACTACAAAAGATTGCGACTATTCTGGGCACTTTGGATATGCTTATGTGGTAGCAGATTGTATGCCTTTAATCTTGGATTTAGATTATTGTTTTGGCGCCAATACCATAAACATTGCTGGACCAGCAGGATTTCAAAGTTACAGTTGGAGTTCAGGACAAAATACCCAAGCTATATCCGTCCCTGCTGCAACAGCTGCTCCATCATACACGGTTACGATGCAGTCCTTTTCCAACCAAGGAAATTGTACCGTTTCATTGACAGCCCAAGCTATTCCTACTACGGTGAGTAATAATTTTACCGTTACACAGGCTTGTCCATGGTCTCCAACGCAATTTAATAGTACCCCAACGATCTTACCAACCACGATCAATGGAGTAACGCTTGCCAATGGCGGAGCAGCTTCTTGGTTCTGGGACTTCGGTGATAATTCTACTTTAACGGGAAATAATCCCGCGGTGCATCAAAATCCTACACATGTTTATGCTAATCCTGGAACGTATACGGTAACTCATATCGTGTATACACAAGCTGGTTGTAGCGATACTGTTTCTCAAACAATTAATGTCTTGCCTCCACCTGCCATCAATTTCACCTATAACAATGCTTGTGTTTTTGATACAGTAAGTACATTAAATACCACACAAGATCCAAATTTAGCCCAAGTCACTTATCAATGGCTTTGGGGAGATGGTACTCCGAATGATGTAACCATTAACGCATCTCACTCCTATCAACAAGCAGGTTCATATCAACTCGGATTAGCCGCAACCAATGTTGGAGGGTGCGTAGACACCTTATATCAAACGGTTGTTATTCACCCATTGCCCTTGGTATTTGCGGGGAACGACACCACAATTTGCCCCGGTTTCAGCATTCCACTTAACGCAACAGGCGCGGTAACATATAATTGGGAAACTGGAACGCCTAATGGAACCCCCTATGTGCCACAAACCAGTGAAATGCTAACTGTTACAGGTACCGATGCTAATGGATGTATAAATTCAGATTCTCTTTATGTAACCCTTTATCCCGCAGCGGTTGTTAACGCGGGTCCAGATATTAGCGAGTGTTTTGGGACCAGTGTAACCATAACCGGATCAGGGGTAGTTAATTACGTTTGGAATAATGGATTAATTGACGGTCAACCGTTTACTCCACCCGTTGGTGTGGTAACGTATACCGTAACAGGGACAGATGCGAACGGATGTATTGATACCGACCAAATGATTTTGACAACATGGGCAAACCCAGTGGTTAATGCAGGAAACGATCAAGCGATTTGCGAGGGCGATTCGACACTACTATCAGGCTCAGGAGCGAGCACTTATGTTTGGGACAACGGTATTATTAATAATGACTATTTCATACCCACAATCAATACCACGTACACTGTAATTGGTACAGACAATAATGGATGTTTAGGCACAGATGATATGAATATCACCATCGAACCCGCTGCATATCCTTCCTTTAATGCCCCCGTGTTAGCGGATTGTACTCCATTTACTTTTACCCTCAATAATACCTCTACCGGTACAGCCTTTACGCAAGCAGAATGGACCTTTGGAAATGGAGCTACAGCCACAGGGTCAGGCCCAATTTCATACACTTTCAATAGTCCCGGATGTTATGACATTGGACTTACCTTAACCACCGCATTGGGTTGTGAATGGGATACCATAATTGCTGATTACTTGTGCAGTTATGTATTACCCATTGCAGATTTTGAACCTAGCCCCATGAATATAACTGATTTGGAAAACACGAGTTCCATGATTAATCAAAGTGCCGGAGGAAGTTATTATGCTTGGGATTTTGGTGATGGAACATCTTCAACCGAATTTGAACCGGTTCATTTCTTCCCGAATAATACTACGGCAAATTACCTTATTACATTAATTGTATACACAGACAATGGGTGTACGGACACTACAAATCGCGTTGTTACGTTAACTGAAACTCAGTTATTATATGTTCCAAATACCTTTACTCCAGACGGTAATGAATATAATCAAACCTGGTTTCCAGTCATCACGGCTGATTTTGACCCCTATGAATTCACATGCCTCATATTTGACCGATGGGGTGAGTTAATTTGGGAGAACCACAATCATTTGGTGGGTTGGGATGGAAAACGGATGAATGGAAAAGCCATGCAAGAAGGCGT
>JBJTWL010000031.1:0-31617 GCA_046081745.1 Flavobacteriales bacterium
TATTGAAAATAATGGAAATAAAGTTCAAAAGGGATTAAATTTAGGTTCGAATATTATTGGACGTAACGATTTTAAAGTTGATCGTTTTTTAAGCACGAAGCATTGTAATATTAAACTTTCTGTTAAAGCCGGCGCATTGAAATTTCATATTATAGACTTAAAAAGCACCAATGGCACCTTTGATTTTAATAAAAACAGATTGGTTCCGAACCAAGCATATGTTGTTAAAATGAATGTATATTACTATATTGGTAGTTCTAAAATGAAAATAACAATTTAAACAATTGAGATATGAATGAGGAAAACCGCATCCCTGCAGAGTCTAATGTTCAAGCGCCAATAAACGAAGAGCATCCTATTGAAGAAAAGAACAACAAAGAATCTGTTGGACTCAAAGTAGGTCTTGGTGTTGCGGCAGTGGCAGCAACGGGTGCCGTAGCTGCACGATCAATGAGGAATAACTCCGAGACGCCTGTTTCTAATGAATCGGTTGTAGAAAGTGTTCCTAATGTAAATCCAAATGATAATTTACCCGGAGAAACATATTCAAATGAAACTGTAGATAACTCTCATGGTAATACCAATAGCTCCAACGTTACTGAAACAAATCCTTCGGATGTTTATGTTCATACGGTAGATGAAAATGGTAATGAAAGTGTCACGCATTATCATGATTATAATAATGATGGAGAGATGGATCACTATGAAGTATATGATTCAGAAGGAAATTTAGTTGATCAAGGCGACGTAATCAGCACAAGCTCAGAATCCGACGGGAATGGTCCAGGTTATGATGAATCCGATATAAGTTTCTACCCTGAAGAAGAAGTTTACAATGAAAATGAAGGATCCTTAGAAAATGATCCGGATGTAATGGTGGATCATGAGAATCAGCCAGACCAGGGAGAATATCAAGGCATTGATTGGGACGCAGTAGAAAATGGATCCATGGATGAAGTTGCTGTAAATGATGCTACAGGTGCCGATGGGGATGATGTATTAGCCTCCAATGATCAATACCCAGGTTATGATAATAATGGTATGGGTTTTAACCAAGATGTTGCTTCCAATGAATTTGTAGTGGATGAAAATGAAACCAACTCTATTGAGAATGTTGATTTTGATGATTCCCACGACGCTCGTTCGGATGATTATGCCTTAAATGAAGAGGATTACAGCTCAGATGATTACAACTCAGATGATTATAGCTCAGATGATTACAACTCGGATGATTACAGCTCAGATGATTACAGCACAGATGATTACAGCTCAGATGATTACAGCTCAGATGATTACAGTAGTGGTTTAGAAGATTTTAGTTGCTAATTTTCCGCTACTCCTCAATACACCTTACGCTTAACCCTCGAGATACTTCAACGTTTGATAACGTTATTAAATTATTATTCGCCGTTAAAATCAATGCGATACTCTCTGTTGGTTTGCCTTTGGTGGTCGTCCAAAATGCAGAAACGTATCCTTCCTTTTTGAATTCTCCATCGGAAGCTCTGGTTCCGGCAGGCATTGCTTGAAAATGCGCGGTAGGATTTCCATTGTTCAAAGCCCATCCTTGATGATTTTTCAAGGTATCCCCTCGTTTTTCGCCCCCGATGGATTTAATTAAAATTTCAAAATCTCCCCGAGATGGGATTTTCCAACCTTTCGGAGCTATTCCTCTTGGATCATTTAACGCATGCCAATTGTAAAGAAATCCATAAACGTCTTGTTTGCTCGAAGAGTTATTCACCCGGCAAAAGGCAGGAATGCCTTGTTTTCCTGAATTTATCCACTCTTCATGAGAATAGGCCTCTATTAATGCGTCCCCATTTCTAAAGTGTGTTACCGCTAAATTATTAATCATCCATATCTGATGGTTATACTTCACCCGTTTTACATGATTAGCAGGCATTTCTTGATCTTGGTAAGCGGGCTGGGATGGTTGAATGGGATTTGATTCAGGTATTACCGGGTTTAAAGGATTTGCTTGCGGGATTGATGAGGGGCTATCCAAATGCTCGATAGATGTAGCATTGCTTTTAGTGATATGTGCAGTCGGATTTTTTATAAACAGTTGATTTAAATAGTTGAAACTTATAATCCACTCTTCACAGGATTGAAATCTATTTTCCCTGTCTTTTGCACACGCCATTAATATGAGGTTTTTATAGAGATGATCTTGCATTTCCGGGAGTGGCTCATGCACGATTTTAGATAAAATGTCAAATTGAGAAAGGGTGGAAGAGTCGTACGGAGAATGCCCGTAACATGCAAAATATAAGGTAACCCCTAAGGAATAAATATCACTTCGATGATCTATAGATTTATCCGCTTTTACTTGTTCTGGACTCATATACAAGGGGGTCCCCATTTGTGTTCCAGTTTGTGTCATTTCATTTCCTTGACCAAATAATTTTGCGATTCCAAAATCAAGAATTTTAATAATCCCATCTTTTCGTATAAAAATATTTGAGGGTTTTATATCTCGATGCACGATACCCATATTGTGTGCATAGTTAAAACCACTTAACACTTGCGCATAAATTTGATTAATTTGCTCGAGCGGAAGGGCTCCATCTCGTTTGATTTTTTCACTCAAATCTTCCCCCTCAAGGAGTTCCATGATAATACATAGTATGTTGCCTTCATCTTCGAAATCTATAACCTTGGTGATGTTGGGATGGTCTAAAGATGCCATCAATCTTGCTTCATTTAGAAATCGTTCCCTGAGTTGTGCATTGACAGATAGTATAGGATTTAAAATTTTAACGGCTACCTTAGTGCCTAGGCGTTCATGTTCCCCTAAATAAACCGATGCCATACCTCCTTCACCAAGTAAGGATAATATGGTATAGTTTAATATTTTACTACCGATAATTTCCATGCGTTCTACCTATTTAAACGGTTTAATCTAACCCAAATCAAGTAATGGAAGGTTAGCATATATTATTTCTTTGTGATCATTAAAGGGAATAAACTTAGCACAAGAATTATTGAAAAGCTTGTGCCTATTAATAGATAAAGTCCAATGCCCGGTGTTACGACTTCGGCAATTACCTGTCCCAACAAGGTGTCAGATTGATCGGCTAAGGACAATAATTCGTATATTCCAAGGATGCCAGAACACCCAGAGGCACAGAGAATTATCCAAAAATTCAACCCTTTTATTATGGAGCCTCGATCAGCCAGTAGACTTAAAATAAGTACGATAAAAAATAGAATAAGAAATAACACCCCATTTCCCTCCATTCCGTTAACAGAGGTTTTAACAAATAGTACTTGCAATGAGTACCATGGAATAAAGACAGAGGCAATTCCTAATAGCGCAAAACAAAGGATGATAATTCGCTGTGGGTGCATTAATATTGTTTCAGCAAAATGTAATTATTTTGAAAATTAAAAATAATTTGTAATTATAACCTTAAAATAAGTTAGATTAACTCACTTTTTAATTAATCGTATTAAATAAGCCCCATAAATACTTCGGTCATCTGTGCCAGAGTAGAGTTCATCCAACATTAATTCGCCTTTTGCGTTACAATCCAGTGCTACAGTAGCATTTTCACCGACCCAATAACCCATGCTGCCGTCATCAGCTGACAACCAATCGCTATCATAAAATCCTGTAGGAAACAAATTCAATGATGAGGTACTTTTTCTGTCGCAATTATATAAGTTGTCAATTGATCTTTTTTGTTTACAAGTTTCCATGAGTGTTTTCCAATCCTTATAATT
The DNA here is from genome assembly GCA_046081745.1 of Flavobacteriales bacterium. Taxonomy (GTDB): domain Bacteria; phylum Bacteroidota; class Bacteroidia; order Flavobacteriales_D; family Crocinitomicaceae; genus UBA952. The sequence continues at coordinate 3,730 of JBJTWL010000031.1, forward strand.
TGCAATACGGAAATCGGAATAATCACTATTTTCAATTTTGATAGCATTCATTACTTTTTTTAATGCTAAGGCGTTATAGAAAACCCCATAATTTTTATTCTTTTCATTGAATTGATAATAACAGCAACATGCTTGTTTTGGAGATAGTTCTATCCAATCTTCTTCGTTGTTGACCAGTGTAATTCCAAATTTCCCAAATTGTTCGAAATTTTTGCGGTCCCATTGTTGCTTTTCAATGGTACAAACATTGGTCCCCTCTTGTTGTTGGGCATTAACTTTCGAATCAATTTTATCTATTGTTATTTTCATTCCGTCATTGTATTTTAAGAATGATGTACGATAATTGTAATTGTCGCATTTACTTTTAAATTCCGCCCATAATGACTTTAATTCAGTTAATGATGAAGGATTTTCATCAATGCTTTTGAATTTGTCATAAATCCGATCACATTCACAGATTTGGATATTTCGTTGAAACATAAGACCTAATTCAGCCGAGGGTCCTAATGGCAAGGTATTGAGGTTAGCGTCTAAAATATTTAAGCTGCCTGAAAAGTTATTCACCCGTTCCGGATCTTTGTAGTTAACAGATTTTTTTTTTGCTTGTCCTGAATTCTGATAAATTAAACCAAAATATATCCCAGGATTGGTGGCAAATGAAGAGCTAGAAACAAACTTTTTACCTAGAAAGACATTAACGCCATAGTTTAAAGCCCAAGATTCATTAAACCCCCATCCAAGCCCTTGAATTTTATTAATGGAAACTTGACAGTTTGGATTGCCAAAATAATTAATGCGTAACGCAAGTTGACTAAAGTAATTCTCAAGTCCATTTCCCCCCATGATCGTTAAGCTGCCAAAGGTCTGGTCTTTGGGGCCAAACGTGTAAAGGGCGTCGAGAGTTATTCTTGAATTAAGATATTGGATCCCAGGTATGACACTGATCGCATATTTGTTTGAAACTTGTAAGCTGGTGAATTCAGGATCGTTCTGATCATATAAATTGTAAATGGAATTTGCCCGATATCGGTTGTTGATTCCCTTAACACCCAAGCCTATGTTAAATTGATCAAATTGCGATGGATTCGCTAATTTCTGTTTTAATTTAACCTGAAAACCAAATTGACCGGAAATTTCATTTTGGTCATATACCCCGCCCGTGAATGAATGAATGTAATAACCACCCACTGCAAAATTATAAACAGTTTTTCTCCTTGATTGTGAAAACAACATATTTTGGGAGTAGGTGGGCGTGGGTAAATTAGCTTTTCCGCCAATTAGAAATAAGTACGGGGATTGAGAATCTAAGGTGTAGTATTGCTGACGATGATTTGCGTATACGGCAAATCCGTGGGTTTGAACAATTTTTGCAGGATTAAACATCATGTCATTCCACATCCGTTGATTGTTTAAAAAACGTTGCTGACCATGTGTAACTACACAAAACATTAAGGAAATAAAAAATGTGCTTCTTTGCAAAAAATTAATTGTCATATTTGATGCTTAATATTCCTGAATATTTTTTCTTTCTAAATTTGGACCGTAGGAAATACGAATAATCTCCTGGTGGAAGTTTTTCGCCTTTTTGATTTTTTCCATCAAAAGGCACATAGACAGGATTGTCTGTTGCATCCTGTTTGTAACCCCGCTCACCTCTCCTATTCCGAAGTTCAAACACGTAATCTATCCATTGAGCAATCCCACTTATTATCCACGTGTCATTGTACCCATCGCCGTTGGGGGATATTCCGCCAGGGATGTTTAATTCTGCTTTTGATAGCACTACAATTCTTAGCGAATCTTTGCATCCCAAGGCATCGGTAACGAATACTTGATAATTCCCCTCGTTCAATCCATTTATATCTTGGGTTGAAGCTCCATAAGAAGCATCTTCATTCAAGGTCCAGGTGTAAGTGAATGGCGGTGAATTACCATCAACACTAATATTTATTGCCCCATCACCTCCTTGAGACGCATCAAGCACAGTATCAATACTCAAAGCGGGTAGTGGTAGCATAAACAACGTTACCGGAATTCTAAGATCGGATTCACATCCGGTGTTTCCGTTGAAATTTGAAACATAGAACACTCTGTTTTCTGTTGGAAGCGTATTAAAGGTTAATCCTTCATGAATGTGGTCAGCACAACCAAAAGCATCCATATACCACCTTAAATTACCGGTAACCGAAAACGCCGTTAACGAAACAGCATCTCTGTTGTTATAACAGGCAACGAGATTTTGTGGATTTGATGCAGCCGGTGGTTTGGGGTTAGTTACACAATCATTTCCCGAGAGGTTGATATCATCTATTACAAAACCAGGTTGAAAATTAAATGAATTGTCTGAGGTAAATGAGAACCCAATGTAAAACCCACTATTATCATAACATTTCGGTAATTTAATCACCTCGAATTGAATTTCATTTCCTTTACCAGATTGATAATTTTTAACCTTATCCCAATTCAATCCATCAGAACTCAAATATAATGTTCCGAAATCGCGATCTGTTTCCCCATTACAAATCCATGAAAAACTTAGTATGACGTTGTAATAATTATTGGTTTGAAAATACCGGTATTTGATGGCGCTTTCCTCAGAATTCCCATAGGTGTATCCAGCAACGTAAGGTTCCCATGCATTGTTAGGGTCCTGGTGCACAACTTGCAAGGAATTGTTATTGATAGAATAATTACTGGTAATAATTTCGAAGAAATTAACCGGATTCCCACCGGTGGTTTGCCAATTTCCAGTAGGCCAATCAAAATTATCCGAGGGTAATTGACCAAACAGCCATGTTGAACTGTTCAATAGGACAAATAACATTATCAGGGGATTTCTCATAGGAGGTGCTATTTACAGGATTACTTTTCAAATAAAAATGTAAGCGAAAAACCTATGCCTAAAGGCTGACTTTGTATATCCAAAACACTAAAATTTTTCAACTTCTTGTCCTCAGAAACCCAATCCAGTTTGTAGAATCTACCTGACCAACCGTTGTAAATACCGTAGAATTTAACATTCACATTAAAACCTGAACTGTAATCCCAAAATGGTATTGGAATGCTAATGCCACCCTGAATCCGTGTATTAACAAACCACCCAGTACTCCGTACTTCTTGGCCTTGAATTCGGTTGTCGGTAAAAATAATTCTTGATGGTCCTGCGTCTACCTCTACTCCAGCATACAAAACAGTCCCGGCATCCAAATGCATATTTAGCCCATAATCTGAAATGGAACAGCGGTTTCCAGTTTGATAATAATTAAAAAAGGTTTGATTATTTAATGAAGCCACTGAAAATGAAGGGTCTAAATAATACCCTGAACCTTCGGAATATCCATTCATGATTGATTTACTGTAAGAAAGCCCCACCCCAAAATCAACACCCCATACCAACCAATTACTCATGTAATCACTTAGGCCAAAGTTACCCCAAGCGGTTAACGAATAGCCCAGTTTTGCAGCAGGGTAGGAGCTTATTATTGATTGATAGTTTTCTCTGAAATTAGAAGATGGAACCGTTTGTTTAAGTGTTGATTGGTAATTAACAGTTTCATAAATGGCATATACTCCGTGGTGAACAATAAAACCTTGACTGAAATAATTGGTACCGATAAGCACATGGTATAATAAAAGAGCAAACGTTTTTCGAAACATAAATTAGGCTAGACTGCGTGTTGCTAAGTTAAAGGAATTAATTTTAACTTATACATATTTTCATTCGTTCAGTTTATTTTTTTTTTGATTTGACTTACATATATTTGTAATAACCTCAACCAACTAAAATGACTAAATTTTTTAAAATTGGACGTGAATCCGACAATGATATCGTAATTTCGGATCAAACGGTTTCCCGAAATCATGGGATTATTTATTTCGAACCCGATGGCTCAACATATTTTGAGGATTTAAATTCATCGAATGGTTCTTTTGTTAACGGTAACAAGATTTTCGGAAAAGTTCAGCTCCAAGATACAGACATTCTCAAAGTTGGAAAAGCCTTAGTGCCTTGGCAGGAATATCGCCATCTAACACCTTCAGCTTCCTCAGATATTCACGATGGAGCCACTATTATTAATGAGCAGGAAGCGTACATTCCTCATTCAACCGCCAACGATGGTCATACCATGGTTGACAACGAACCGTTAAATTATGGAGGGCCGTCGTTTGAGCCAGCAAAACCAAAAAATGGCAATTTTTTTAAAAAATATTGGCCAGTATTTTTAGGAGTATTTGCATTACTTGTAGGAGTGTTAGTTGTGATTTCTCGAATTGGGGACTCAAGTTCACCGGAAGAAGCGCCCCCTGTTAGTGCCGATACCTTGCAAACTGAAAATCCAAAAACTTCGGAAGTATATAATGAGTATACAGACAGCGATGGAGATGGCGTTGAAGACAGTGAAGACGAATGCCCAAATAAAAAAGGCCCGAAGTCAAACAACGGGTGTCCGCTGAAAGATTATGACGGTGATGGAACACCAGATGCAGATGATAATTGCTTTGATGAATATGGCCCAAAAAGTAATTATGGATGCCCTTATGAGGAGGATTCATACAGAACTCAATGCCCGTATTGCTACGAGGTATCTTATGAGTCAGAGTCAAATCGTTATTGGACTTGCGGCTCTTGTGGCGAGCGATTTTACAATTGCTATAAAACAAGTGCCGGTGATCATGGTGGCGTGAAAACAGATTGGTTTTATGATGGAGATTGCGATTGTTATAATTGCGATGATGAATAAATAATTCATTTTTTAGTTGAATGTGATGATAGGTAGAGAAATTTTAAATTATCGGATTGAAAAAGTTATTGGTGAAGGTGGCATGGGTACCGTTTATTTGGCTTCTCATACCAAAATCCCGAACCGCGTTTCAGCCATTAAAGTATTGAAAAGTAATTTCTTACAAAATGAAAATTTAAAGAGTAGGTTTCGTAGGGAAATGGAAATCATGGCGGGTATGTCCCATGAAAACATCGTTAAACTTGAACAATTTGACGAAGATGATTTAGGAATGTACCTCATAATGGAGTATTTTAAGGGAATTGAAATCGATGATTATCTGAAAAATAAAATCGGTGTTTTCCCAGAGGAAAAAGCGATTCCATTAATGATTCAAATCTTGAAAGCGTTTAGTTTTGCGCATCAAAAAGGTATTGTTCATCGCGATATTAAACCAGGAAATATTCTAATTAATCATGACGCAACCCAGGTAAAAGTTCTTGATTTTGGGATTGCAAAAATGAAGGACGATAGTTCAATGCAAACCAAATCAGGTGCCCAAATTGGTACGGTCTTCTACATGTCACCCGAACAAGTGCACGGAAAGGAACTCGATGCAAGATCTGACATTTATGCGCTTGGAGTTACTTTTTATCAAATGCTTACAGGGATAAATCCGTATCACGATCTTAATACGGAATACGAGATCTACAACAAAATCACAAAAGAAGATCTGCCAGATCCAAGAGAAATTTATCCGGGTGTCTCGGAACGAATGGTTAATATTCTTAGAAGATCCTTGGCGAAGAATCCAAAAGAACGCTTTCAAACATGTGATGACTTTATTCTTGCTTTGCAAGGCGATGTGGAGGTGAAACCCATTTCAAAAACAGGAATTGAAGAACCTGTTGAAATACAGGAAGCTACAGATAATACCTCGTTGATTGTGGGGATTTTTATTGGGATCGCAAGTATTATTTCGTTGCTTAGTCCTGATTTTTACTGGTTTTCGCTCTTGTTTTCACTGGGGGGCCTTGGGTATTATTTTTACCTTAAAAAGAAAAGCTCCAATCCAGGAAGACCGCTATTTTTAATCGTTTGTAGTACCTTAATTATTTCAATTTTGTTCGCTGCGGCCTTGTATATGTTCACCGATTCAGACGGTGATTCCTTCCCGGATCGCAACGACCCATGCCCAGAATATGGCATCAATAATGGTTGCCCTTAATAAACCTACCCTACCTATGAAAAATTTCCTAATTTTTAGTTTCTTGTGCTGTTCCTTAGTCACATTCTCTCAAAAGAAAAAAAATGATAGAAAGGAAAATCCTGATTTGATTCGGATTCAAAATGAGAAAGATAGTGTTCAGCAAATTTTAACGCTCACCATCCAATTTAATACAAAAACAATTGATTCATTAAAATCAATCATCAAAAAGAAAACGGAAAATAAACCAAACCCTGCTAAGAAGAAAACAGAACTTAATTTATCAACCACCTTGATCGGAGAAAATCAGTGGGTGACTTCAACACTCGGAGCTTCAACTAAGACGGGTATTGAACTTGAGAATTCAATGGATACGTGGTTAACTGAAAATAACTTCGTCCGTTGTGAAGATCAAGCATCATGGAATGAAAACATAGACAATCCTTCATACCTCGTTCGTCCTGGCTTAGTAGGCAAACTAGGTTACTATTTTAACCTTACGGCCATTCGAAAAATGACAAGTTTACTCGAGATTCAAGGACAATGGCGCATTGCCTCCAACAAGGACTTTAATGCCCTGTTTAAACATGCATCGGCGCTCAAATTAGGTTCATATTCACCCTTTCAATTATTGGTTGGAAATCCAGCCATGAAAGAAATGAAATCCCTCTCTGCATGGAAAAATCAATCCGTGTATGACATCTATGGCCTACAAATAACCCCGTATTCCTATTACTCTGGATTTGATAAATTATTAATTAATGATAATTATGTGGAGTATTTTTCGCATTTTACAGAGACCAATGAAGTTTATGTTACTCATATTTCCCCGGAAGATAAAATCGAACCCTTAGCGTATGGGTATGGTCTTGAAGCAACAAAATATGGTTTTTTTATTCGTCTAATTAAAATTTAAAATTATGCAAGGTTTTCAAAAATGTAATAATGGTCATTTTTTCAAAGAAGGTATGGCCAAATGTCCCTACTGTCCAACAGGAGATGCCGGTTCAAGCGCTCCAGTAGATTTAAACAAAACGCAAATTACAAGTAATTTTGACGAACCAGAAGCATCGTTTGATGGTGGAGATAAAACCGAAGTTGTGAGCCCTAATGGCCCTTCGCATGCCGCTGCTGCACCCACTGATCGCACAGAACGCATGACCCCTCCTTCGCCTTCGCAAGCGAAAAAGAACCAAAACTTAGATCGCACCTTCATCCAGGGGGTTGAAGAAGTGGTTAGTGTAGGTGAAGATGGACCAGAGGTTAACCATCGTCCTGTAGGTTCCCCTCGCGCTTCCAGAAGAATGGTAGGTTGGTTGGTTTCCTATAGCTTGGATCCAATGGGACTTGATTATAGAATATATGAAGGAAATAATACCGTGGGTAGAGAAAATAGTAACTCAATTATCATTAAACAAGATACCGTAATCTCCTCTAAACACATCAATATTCTATACCGGAAAGAAAGATATTGGATTCGTGATGAAATGTCTGCCAATGGCACCTTGCTGAACGGGGAAGATTTAGATTTAGATAAAGTGTATGAATTACACGATGGAGATTTGATTAAAATAGGGAATACAACATTTAAATTTAAATCCAGCTTATAATGAAAAAGTTCCTAATCTGGAGCTTCATTCTTTGCAGTTCCTTCGGTTGGAGTCAACAAAGCACCATTAAGTTTAAAAACATAAATGGTGACGATTTTCCAACAATTTCCGGTGACATCTGGTTTCGAAATCCAAATGAAATTAATACATCATCGATAACGATATCTGAAAATGGTAAAGTTAGTAACCTGGTTCTTAATGGACAACGTCCCGGTGATTCCTTGGCAAAACAAAAAGCCGTCATCTTTTTGATGATGAATCCTGGGCCATCAAAAATGGCACAGTTTAATTGGTACCGCAATGTCATTTCTGCTACCTTAAGTTCTGATTATATTCAGGCAGGCGATAAAGTACAAATCATGTCCTTTAATCAACAACTGCAAGGACAATTACTTTTTCCGTCCAGCTTCACCTTTACCGATCAAACCGATGTACTCAAGAAGCAATTAACCGATATGCTTCCGGTGCCTTACCGCTCCACATGCAGTGGTACTCGAACCTTGATCTGGAGCGCTATCGATCAAGTGTTGGATCTCGTTGAAAAGGAAAACCTGAACATGCCCGTGAGCATCATCGTGATTTCTGATGATAACTCATGCATTACCCAGCAAGCCAATCAAACGCCGGTAGAAAAAGCAAAAAAGCTGGGCGTTGCTGTGTATTCCGTGGCACGGAATGATAACAATAAGTTTAATTCCATTGAAAAAATATGTACTGAATCATTCGGGATTTACTATATGTCTCCATCCAATGACTTGACTCAAGCTCAAGTTAAGGTGCGTGAATTTATGCTTGCAATTAAACAGCGTGCCGCAGGACAATATTTTAATTTCTCCTATGAGACCTCCCTAGAGAATGATGGATCAAGCCAGCCCGTAACGGTAACCATGCCAGGTAGCGTGACGGATACGTTTATTCAAATGCCGGAGAAAAATACACTGCAATGGATGACGGCAAACTGGCTAACCTTGGCTTTAATTGTTTTGGTAATCGGATTGTTTGCGTTTTTCATCTGGAAAAACCGGAAAGACGCCAAATTAAAGCAACTTGAACTAGAGAGTCGTACCCAATCGGAATACAGCCGCTTAAAGTCGGAACAAAGTCAGGCAGATGCAGAAATGGCCCGACAAATGGCAGAGCAGGATCAGCAGCTGAACCAAATGCGCCTCAAAGCGCAACAAGAGGAGGAAGCTAAACGTCAAGCGCAAAAAAATGAACACGCAGAATTGCGCAGGAATGAATTATTGCAAGAAATGCGCATGCGGGGCAACTTACCCTGGCTAATCGTAATCTCACAGGGGCAAGAATATCGGTACGACATTGATGATCCCATGTTTACGATTGGTCGAGAAGATGGGAATAGCCTGAGCATTCCTGTATCCACGATTTCTCGACGTCATGCGGTAATTAAATTTTTGAATGGAGAATACACCATTCAAGACCTTAACAGTTCAAACGGAGTCATTGTCAATGGAGAAAAACAACAGGAAATTTTGCTGATGCATGGCGATGTCATTCAATTAGGCGACACCTATTTAACATTTATGATTTAACACCACTTTACCATGAAATTTGAGTTTAAAGAACATACAGATAAAGGCCTTGTTCGCGAGGTAAATGAAGATAATATGGGCCATTCACTGAATTCCAAAAACGGTGACGTCTTTGTGGTTTGTGATGGAATGGGAGGTCATGTTGGTGGCCAAACCGCTTCTACCATTGGCGTGAATGCCCTTTTGTCTGAACTTACCAGTAAAGCCCATAACAACATGCATGTGGCGATAAGCCAAGCACTCACCTTTGCGAATGAACAAGTACTTGGGCATGCAGAAGCCGACCCGTCCTTGAAAGGAATGGGCAGTACCGCGACCGTTTGCTTGTTCAAAGATGACTTGTTATACCTGGGTCATGTGGGCGACAGCAGGGCATACATTTATAGCGATAAGAAATTGTATCGCATCACCAGAGATGATTCATATGTGCAGGAATTGGTAGACAAAGGCGTAATTACCGAAGACGAGGCAGAGATGCATCCCAATAAAAATAGAATTCTTCAGGCCCTGGGTTCAACAGGTTCCATTACCCCAAGAATACCCAAAAAACCATTTAAGTTAAAAACTGGAGATTTGTTGTTGTTGTGCTCCGATGGATTAACCAGTATGGTGGTGGATGAACTCATAGAACAATTGATTAATCCACAAGATCTTGGCGGTACGCTTCAAGAATTACATAAGATTGCGATGACCAATGGGGGTAAGGATAACATTACCATGACCCTGATTAAGATCACGGAAAGCCCGTATTTGCAGAATGATTTCGACCATTTTACGGTGAAATACAACACCAAAAAAACGTCACCTAAGCACAACATCACAGGTACACCTCCACCTATAGACATCAGTGCACCGGCTAAGAAAAAAGTGCCTATGAGCTACATCCTTGGGGCTGCTACCATACTCTTACTCATCGTGGCGGGGTATTTCTTCATGCAAGGTTCCGGTGAGAATGAGCAATCGAAGATTGATAAAACCAAGACTGTAGATTTTAGTGTAATTGAAAAATTGGTAGATGACAGTCAAAGTGATTCTCTAAAATATTATGTTGGCTTTACCGTGACAGGGGATATTGATACTAAATCTAATTTAGGGGATTACATGATTTCCGAAAATAATGAATTTGTTCTCAAACCAAATGCTGAAGGTACAGGTGAAACATTTACTACCCAAACAAAACCCGAGAAAAAGAAACCAGTAGCTACTACGGATCCGCTGAAAAAGGAACAAGATGCTGTCGACGTTGCCAAATCCGCACTTCAAAAATTAGTAGATAAATACAATAAGAAGGGTAGTAAACTTGAGGAAGATTCAAATGATTGCAGCAATTGTCAGGAAGAAGATTTAACTACATGTAATGAAAAGATGCAAGAGGCAAGACAAAAATATAATGGAGCTGTACAAGATCTTGAAAAAGCAAGAAAGAGAATCAATAAACAATAAATGCGCATCAGGCACTACGAAATATGGAAACCCATCAACAGCGGAGGCACGGCAAACGTGTACTTAGCGATTGATTTGCACGACGGCAAGCCTGTGGCCCTGAAGAAATTAAAAAATGGGATGCTTGAAAATCCCGTCATGCGCGAAAAGTTTATTGAAGAGGCAAATCGGTATTTGTATTTGAAACACCCGAACATCGTTAAGTTAAAGGATTTTATCCTGGATGATAAAGAAGGTTATTTAATTATGGAGTATGTAGATGGCCTCAACCTTAAGAATTTCGTGGAACAGGTTGGGGGATTACCTGCTCAGAATGTGGGATTGTTTTGCATGGAAGTGTTAGCTGCCTTAGAATATGCGCACAAAAAGGAAGTCTTGCATTTAGATATTAAACCGGCAAACATCATGCTGTCGGAAAAAAATGAAATCAAACTCATTGATTTTGGGATTTCCTCGGATTCCAAGAAATCCAACAAGGAAATTATGGGTAGCCCCTATTATATGAGCCCTGAACAAATTTCTGGCAGTAATATTGATCAACGCAGTGATATTTATTCCGTTGGCGTAACCATTTATGAGTTGTTTACCGGGAATTTGCCGTTTCAGGATAGCAAAACAAGGGAAGAACTTTACGCACACATCAAGTCGTCCGAAATCCCTAAGGTCAAGGTCAATTTTGATAGCGATAGGGCGTATGTGAACGATGTCAACGAGATTATAACAAATTGTACGGCTAAAAACCCGAATGACCGTTATCAAACGTGTGAAGCGCTGCAATATGATATTTTAAAACTAATGCAATAAATTATTGGTTATGAAAAAGCTAACATCCATTTTAGGAATCTTTATAATATGCACCTTGGGGCATGCTCAAAAGAAAAATACAAATCACGATTTAAGTTGCTACGATAACGGCACCCTGGCGTTTCATCAATTGGAAGGATCCTTCTTGGAAGGCGTAGAAATCAAGTTAGAAGAGGAGTTGGAGGTTGGCAAGGCGGTATACGAAGAAATGGCCAACAAATATACCATCAAAACAAGCGGCCCTCAGTATGAAAAAGTACTGAGCATTATGAACCGCTTGACGGCTCAGATTGCTAAATTCAACAACCCTACTAGCCACGTAAATTTTGGAAAATATAAATCAAACTATAAGATTTATATCATTGAAACTGAAGAAATTAATGCCTTTACTGCCGGGGCACGAATTTTTGTTACCACGGGTATTTATGAATTTTGTAAGAATGATTCCGAATTGGCCAGCATTATTGGTCACGAGCTTTCTCATAATGAATTAGGTCACATCGCAAATCATGTGAAACGTCAAAAGGCAGCCCAAGGCATATTCGGCGGATTTTCGGGGATTGCATACATGGCCGGTCAAGTATTAACTATGCCCTTCGGTCAAACGGATGAAGGACATTGTGATTTGTTTGGTATGGATTTATCAAAATCCGCAGGCTTCGCTCCGTGCTATACCATTGATCTTTGGGAACGCATGGCAGAACAAAGTGGGGAGAAAACCTTTTTCAATTTGTTTAGCTCACACCCCTACTCAGGGGATCGGGCCACTTGCGCTGCAAACCATTTGAAAGTTAATTATAAGCTTAATTGTAATAATTAAGAGCATAACCATGAGAAGTATAATCGCATTACTGCTTAGCACCTTGATGTTAAATTCGTGCGCAGCGATTACTGCTCCAACCATAAAATCATTAGACTCCATTCGTGTGGTGTCCGTTGACAACGGCATTGTAAGTCTAAAGGCACACATTACCTTGGAAAACACCAATCGAATTACCATTTCAGGCAAGGAGTTGAATTTTGGATTGTTCTATGAGCGCTCGTTACTGGGAAATGGGAAATGCGATGAAGCGTTTGAACTCAAAGCAAAAAGCTCAACTCCGCTTGTATTGGATATGGAAATGTTCTTGGATTCAATTCCCGGTTCATTGCGAATGAGCTTGTTTGAAATGGATTCAATCCCCTTGCGCGTAAAGCTGGAATTTCAGGGTAAATTAGGCCATGAACATGCACACAACAGCGAATTTAAATTGTCCATGGAAAAATTACAAGCGGCTTTAATTGATCAGTACTTTAATGAATCTGGCTTTGAAATGAAGGATATTAAATTAGAGTCAACAAACCAAAGTAAATCAACGTTTAAAGGCAACATTCATTTTTCGAACAAACTCCCATTCGATATTCAAATTTTAGGGTCCGATGTGTTTGTATTTACGGAACGAACCCGTGGAGTTAATGTAGGTCGGGTTGATTTAGTCGATAGTTTGATGCTCTTGCAAAACGAATCGTCACTCATTCCGTGCACCATAACCGTGGATAATATGAAAGCAATGAGTTCTGGTTTTGGGAAAATATTATCGGGGTCGCTCGACTATTATGCAATGGGTCCAATACACCTCTCCTTGAATGAATTAGAGTTTAAAGTGCCCGTTTCTGTTCATTTTAGCTTCAATCCACTCACTGGAAAAGTTATCATTTTGGAATAATGAGTTATAGAGTAAGCTTTTTATCGAATGGTACAGAATTGATTTCAAAAGAAATCAATAATTACTCGTCTGTACTTACGATAGGTCGGAATTCTTCCAACGATGTCGTGATATCCAGTGGAGTTATTTCTGGCAGCCACGCACGATTAGAATTAATTGGAGGGGTTTTATATATTCAGGACTTATCCAGCACCAATGGCACCTTTGTCAATCAACAGCGAATTAGTCCGGGATCTTCCGTGGCAATCCTTGGTAAAAGTGTCAGCCTGGCAGGACAGATTCAAATTTCGCTTGGAACCCAATCCATCGACACGAATGGGCCGCGCTCCAGTTCTAAAGCAGACCAAGGACTCGCCGATTTAGGGACTCGTATTTTAACACAACTGCAACAAAAAAAATCAATTGTCCTCGGACGTGCTGAAACCTGCGATGTGGTCGTTGATAATAATCAAATTAGTAGGGCACATGCCAAAATCACAGCGGTAGGAGGTAAATATTTTATCGAAGATTTGGGTTCCATGAACGGAACCTTTGTAAACGGTATCCGACTAAACGGAAAAGTTCCCATAGGGTCCTCCGATACCATTATTTTAGGTCGAATCCGATTTACACTGGGGGGTAAAGTGGTTGATATTTCCAAAGAAATTGCCATAAAAACAGTGGGATTAGTTAAGAAATTTTCGAATGGTAAGATTGGACTTCATGAATGTAACATAGAAATACCTTCCAATTCGTTACTGGCTGTTATGGGGCCTTCAGGGTGTGGAAAATCTACCTTATTGAAAGCATTGAATGGGGAGTCTCCAGGCTCAAGCGGCGCTGTTTATATTGGGGGTCAAGAATTAAATCAATATTTTGATTACCTCAAAATGCAGATTGGTTATGTGCCGCAAGATGATATTGTACACCGGGAATTAACGGTAGATGAATCACTGTGGTATGCAGGTAAATTAAGACTTCCTCATTTTACCGAAACACAGTTACGTTCCAAGATCAATCAAGTGCTTGAAGAGTTGAATATAGCGCATATTCGTTCAAATTTAGTCAGCAATATCAGTGGTGGACAACGAAAACGTGTTTCCATTGCCGTTGAAATATTAACGGACCCACTTATACTGTTCTTAGATGAACCAACCTCGCCCTTAGATCCGCAGACCATTGAGGACTTTTTGATGATCTTAAAGAAATTAAGTCAAAAAGGTACTACAGTGATCATGGTAACACACAAACCTGAAGACTTGGCCTATATGGATCAAGTTATCTTTATGGCAGAAGGGGGGCATATTTGTTATTATGGAAAAACAAACGAGTATCTTAACTTTTTTGGCGTAAGTGATACCGTGAAAGTTTATTCATTATTGGTAAAAGAGAATAAAGATAAATGGGTCGCGAAGTTTCATTCTAAACCGGCAAACACAATACCTAATGCCAAGTCGGCGAAAATATTCAAGAACAGTAAAGTGGATTATTTTTCGCAATTCTACTGGTTAACAAGAAGGTACTTAAATATAAAAATAAACGATAAGGCTAATTCCTTGATTATGGTGGCTCAAGCGCCCTTTATAGCGGGCATCATTTGTGTTTTGTTTACATCGATATCCCAAGGCTTACCGTTTTTAATGGCGATTGCTTCACTTTGGCTGGGTGCCAATAACGCGGCACGAGAAATTGTTAGTGAGCATGCTATATTTAAACGTGAACGGATGTTCAATCAAGGCATCCTGACTTACATGTTTTCAAAGATTACGGTATTGATGATGTTTTCAACGATTCAGTCGTTCCTATTTGTTGGTATTTTGTACTTAAACTTTTCCGGTTCCTCTCCTGAATTGAATAATCCATTAGATGCCGCTTTGTGGATGATCTTCATTTCCTTAGTGGCTACCTTAATGGGCTTGTTACTGTCTGCTACAGTCTCAACGGCTGAAAAGGTAATGTCCTTAGTTCCCATTGCGTTGATTCCACAAATTATGCTCGCTGGAATTATTGCTAAGATTTCGAATTCATTGGTTGAATTCCTTAGTTATATTTCAATTTCCAGATGGGCTACGGAGGGTTTTAATGTGATACAAAAAGATATTGCGATTCCGAAATATATTATTTCAAATAAGGATTCATTATTTACGCCCAGCAGGCCAGCACCGATCATTGAACAGGAGGTAAACAGTGCCGGCGATGGAATTGATAGTGTTGCCAATGCGACCATTCAGATTCAAAAAAACTACGATGCTGAATATGCAAGCCGCTTCGGGGAGTTAGCAGGAACCTTGGAGTTAGATTTTTATATGCTCGGTGGATTAGCCCTGTTGTTTTTTGTCTTAATCTTTTTGGCAATACGCAAAAAAGACACAATACAAATTGGTTAAAATTTTTAAAATAGTAAATTCGCATAACTTAATTTATTATGAAAAAAAATCAATTGATAATCGGAGGAAGTATTCTGTGTGTAATACTTTTATTTTTCGTGTTAATTTACCGATCTTCCGGGGGTAAATCTTATGAGGGGGATAGCCAAATTTCAATACGAGTTGAAACGGGAATTAGCCTGCCAAAAGTTTACCTAGACAGCTTGCTAATGCTCGTTGATTTATATCAGAAGGATGGAATAGCATTTATGCAATCTTCGGTAAGTGTTTTTACTTCTGCAGTAGACAGTCAATCCATTCAATGCCCCGTTAGTGGAATGAATCAGTTTAGAAGTAAGTTTAGCGGTGGTTTTTATACGTTTACTGCACGGCAAGCGGATCTCCGAACGATGCGGTCTAATGCTGCACAGTTTGTTGGTGCTTTTTCAAATACATGTCCGTTGCCAGATAAAAATGCCAACATCATGGTACACTGTGATCGCGATTCATCCGGAATGTTCAAGGCCGTTTGGTCAGTAGCAACTATTAAATCCTTGGTCACTCAGGCTTTGAAAACCTCCAGATTTGTAAAAATCTATTTTACCACGGGTGAGGGTAAGGTTCCGATTGAACCAGGTGGACAAGTTGGAAATGGACCGGGCGGTGGCGGATCAGGTGGTGGCGGATCAGGCGGTAACGGACCGGGCGGTGGCGGATCAGGTGGTGACGATCCAGGTTCATGCACCTCAGAAAGTGTGAAAACCGAATTGAGCTTGATTAAAGGTGCTCCAAACACATTTTCTTGGATTCCGCAGGAAGGTTTTACCTATGATTTTTCACTTTCGTGCGCTGATGGGAATTGTGCAAAGGCCCTATCTGTTAATGAAACAGATGTGCAAGGCGGGAAATATGATCAATATGCATCTTATGATGAAGCCACTGAAATAAGTTATTTAGCAACGCTCACAGTAAGATGTAATGGAAAAACTGTAAAAAAAATACAAAAATATTTTACCATAAGATGTGGTTAGAATCCTGTTAATAGATTTTGGAATTAATAACTATAAAATATCATCAATGAAATTAAAACTTCTTGTAATACTCCTAGGCTTATTTTGCTTAACCAATGCTCAAAAAAAATTTGAGGTTGTTCTATTGATAGATCGTCCTTATGATTCGGCAGAATTTGCTGATTTATTAGAAAAATTTCAAATTTCCTCGTTAATAGAAGAGGATTATCTTAAAATCAAAATGATCTCAGCTTCCGATAATGATAGTAAAATTAAGTATGACAATGGTTTATCTGGAAAGGAAAACAAAAAATGTGATGTTATATTAAATGCGGGTGTGCGATGTAACCCGTGCCAACGGTTAAACAAGGAAAAAAGCGAAGGGAAGGTAGAAATTTTTGTACAAACCTCAGATAATGCTTTTGGAACTTGTAATTTGGGAATTGATGACTATGGGGCAATATCGAGTAAGGAAGATTTAAATGTTCTTATTAAAGAACAAAAAAAAATAGCGAAAAAATCTAAATCTAACTACAAGGTTATATTCTGGATTCCCTCCGATAATACAATTTCAATTGATTTGGTAGCTTCACCAAGTGATAAAAAGGTTGAATTTGGAACCGAAGTAACCTTTAATTCGGAAACAAACAGTGAAGAAAATATTAATGTAGTAATGAAAATCAACGATGAATTAATTGATGAGTGTTCTGAAACTGGATATGTTGGAATAAATAAAAACTATCAGATACAGAAAACAATCGAAATCGTTGGAGCTACCCGTGTAACCTTAGAAGGAAAAGACTGTAAAGTAACTAAAAAAATTGAAATAGGTTTGACTCGTGATTGTACTGAGGAATTAAACAAAGTTGAACAAGAGTTAATGTATGTATCCAAAAAACCTGGAGTTGGATCCCTCGGTGAAAAAAGTGATGTTGTTTTAGATGGGGTACCTTGTACAAAGATTAAATTGATAGATAAAAACTTGTATTTTATCATTATTAAAAAACAATGTAATTTTCGAAATTACAGTGTTGAATTGATTGATGTTAAAACAAAAGAAAAATTCACCGTTAACCTAGTTAAAGATGAAGGATTAAATCATAGTTTAAGTCACCTGTCTTCATCAGATCGACAAAATTATTCCTTATTTATTCTAAAAAAGACTATTTTGGAAGACTTAGGTATTTTGAAAGAACGGAAGGATGGGACCGAACCGAAATACAATATGAGGATTGTACCTATTGAGTCTTACAAAAAAGATCTGGATATTGAGGGTTATGAGAGCGATTGGGCAGTAGTAAAGTTTCAGAAGTGTTGACGGAAATTTAATACATCTAAACTTTATAGAATTATATTCATGTATCATCGCTAACAGACTTGCAGTACGAAGGGTATTATTATATTATTGATGAAGTTAGTCCTGCCCAAAAGAGTACAGTGAATTTCATGAAATTGCTCAAGAATCTCTTTTTAACCTTGAACACGGACATGGAATACGCACCAACGGCCGAGGCTTTGCTTGTAATCTAGAGGAGGATAAAGAAATCGCATCATGATTGAAATTTATTAATAAGAAAAAATGCAAATGATAATTAAACCCAGCCGTACAAGCATATTCGTTTTCATCTACACCATGATGTACACGTTGAGTTATGGTCAAAGCGAACTATGTCGCATCAACCCAAGCTTCATTCCTTTGGTTAAAAAATCGATTCCAGAAAACTTTAATATTCCAACCGCAGATTACGTTTATAATTACAAGGAAATATTAAAAGGTTCAAAGACAAAACGCAGTGTGGTTTTTCATTTTTTCTTCGATGAAACAAATAGATTTCAAAAAACAGCAGAAGACTATATCTCGCTCTTGAAAGACAGTTTAGGGGATTTACAAACGGACATACAAGTGCATTTCAAGGTACAAAAAACACAGGGATCTATTTTCTATAATGATGGCGACAATAAACAATCCATAATACATTTAAACGCCCTCGTATATGCAAGTGATATCGATGTGATCAAGGATTTAGTGGGGAAAGGAAAGGCCGTCCGCATTGATACATCGAGTACAAATCTCAGGAAGTTTACACACGAGTTCCTTTCTTTCGAGAATGTTAAAAGTGAAGAGTCGGGATTTTTATACTTGTTTCGTGCGAAGTTAGTTGGAAAAGGGTTCGCTTGTGATCCCAATGAGGACATAAATATTATTGGTATTCTTAAGAATATTTATAACAAGAAGTTTGACAAGGCCTGCCAAGAAAGAATGGAGGAAGAGGCCAAAATCAAATTGGAACAAGAAAAGAAAATGTTGAATGAAACGTTAGAATATTATAAAACATCCTATAATAATTTAAGAAAGGCCGTATCAAAACCACCGAAATGGACCATTTTTTCAAATATTAATTTTCTAGTTGGAAATGTTAAGGAAAGCTCATCATTCATCAATTCCGAACTACCCTTCAAAGGAAATGGTGTTTCGAGCTCTGCCGGAGTAAATGTTTTTTTGAACGATGCGTTGAACAGTGGAGTTTTCCTAACAACAGGGCTGCATGTTGGAAACTCAAGCTATACATTGAGTCGTTTAATTACCCACAATTATATAAAACAAGAAAATTCATATGAGTCTATTTCAATGCTAAAAGATTATTCCGAAACCATTAAATCCGCCCTATTTAACCTGCCCTTAGGTGTTGGGTACCAATACAGAGAGTCTGGTTGGCCAATTTACTTTCAAATCAGCGGAGGACTAATCGTAGGTGGAACCAAATTAACTTCCACCCAAAGTAATGGCTTAATTGACTATAAACGTAAATATTCCGTACCGAGTGATTTATTTGTAGAAGAGCAGGCTGCATTGGGCTTAGAAAATGATGTGCAACTGAGTGGTTCTGCGGCCTACCTTTCTAAGACCTTAATGTCATTAGGGTTGTTTGCTAACCTACGCGTTAATTATTCGTTTTCAAAAAACTCACCTTTATCTGGTTTTTTAAACTTTGGTTATAATGCAGTTAAAGTTGGTACAACGTCAAATGAGTCAACGTTTATTTCCACACGCCTGGGGGAACATAACAGCGTATTAAATTCAATATCTAATCTTTCTGCATTGCCTTTCCAATTTGGGATTGGATTAGCATATGATCTACGAACCGTAATTAATCCTACAAAATAATGAAAAAGCTTCTTGTTTTTCATGTAATATTTCTATTTTGTCTTCAAGGGTTCGGGCAGACCACCCTCAGCACCAATAGTCAAACGGTTTGTGCTGGATCCAACGTTAGTGTTACGGCTACCAATCTCGATCCTTCATACACATTTGTATGGACGGCACCGGCTCAGATTACGGTAAACGGTGCGCTATTGACCTTGAATTCAGTTTCTCAGAGTATTACCTGGACATGCACTACGTATGATGCCAACAACAATGTAATTGAAACAGATCAATTTGCACTTACGGTAAATGCGCTCCCCACTGTAAGCGGAGGTGCTAACCAAACGGTGTGTGCTGGAACTTCTGTAACGCTAAGCGGTTCCGGTGCAAGTACCTACACATGGAACAACGGTGTCACCAATGGAGCACCCTTCACGCCAGCGTCCACGCAAACGTATACGGTAACAGGAACCGCAGCGAATGGATGTATTAATTCAGCTCAAGTACAAGTAACGGTTAATGCTAATCCTACGGTAAATGGCCCCAATGTTGTATGTGTTGGTTCCGTAATACAACTTACAGGTAGCCCAACACCGGCGGCTTCTAATGCTTGGACCTCACAAAATCCTTTAACGGCCTCTATTTCTTTATCAGGGCTCGTTACTGGCATTTCGGCGGGAACAGCTATCATAACTTACACGAACATGAACGGATGTTCAGTTACCATGCCAATTTTTGTCAATCCCCTTCCGACTGTTAGCGGAAATACAACCTTGTGCGTTGGGGCCACTTCACAGCTCACAGGAAGTGGCACTCCTGCTAATTTAAATCCTTGGGTGTCCTCTAATGCCGCGGTAGCTACGATATCTAATACCGGGCTTATTACAGCCAATGCCTCGGGAACAGCTTCCATAACCTACACAAACATCAACGGATGTAATACTTCAGTGAATATCGTTGTAAATGCGCTGCCAATAATTACTAATTCCCCGTTAACGCAATCAATCTGTTCAGGATCTACTTCCAGTGCAGTAACTTGGACCAGCAATATTGCTGGAACAACCTATAGTTGGACCTCTTCTGCACCTGCAAACATTACAGGATTCCTTGCAGCTGGTAACGGAAATTTATCAGCAATGAATACGATTCAGAATTCAAGTAATACGAATGGGAATATTACCTACACGGTAACCCCAACATCCAATGGATGTGTAGGTTCACCAGTTACTTACACCATTACAGTTAAACCAACACCCGTGTTATCTCAAGTGGTTAATCAAACAATTTGTGGAGGTGTTTCAACCAATACAACCTCATTTTCGAATTCTGTTGCTGGAGGTAGTTTTAATTATACACTGCTGAACCAAGGAAGTATCCCAGCATCTGTGACAGGTTATATCGGCAATGGTTCCGGTCAAATTCCGGGTGCTGTAATTAACAACGGTGGAACGAATGCTTATACCTTATCTTATGCTGTTGTTCCCACGGCTTCAGGATGTAATGGGCAGTCAGGTACATTTCAGATTACCATTGATCCAGCTGCAGTAACCTCATTCTCCATACTAAATCAGACGATTTGTTCTGGTCAGAATACCAATGCAGTCAACCTAACAAGTGCAACGCCCAATGTTATTATTTCTTGGTCCTTGCCTAATGGCGTTCCAGCCGGGATTGTCAATTTAAATCCAACACAAGGGAATTCAAGCATCCCTGCATTCAATAATTTGGTCAATAATACAGCGTCTCCGATTCAAATTATTTTTAATGCCCAAGCATCCAATGGACCTAACGTGTGTATTGGGGCAGTATCGACCTATACAATAACGGTAAATCCATTACCTACAATGACTTCTGCATCTTCTTTGGATGCATGCTCCGGGTTGTTTTTGAATTTCTCGCTTACTGCTAACGTGCCAAGTTCTTTTACTTGGCTAGCCGATACCAATGTGAATGTGACAGGCGAGAGTTTAAACACCCAGAATTCCAGTTTTATCAACAATATATTAACCTTAGCGAATTCACTTTCTACGGAAACAGTTACTTACTTTATCACCCCCACAAGTTCCGTTGGGTCCTGTTTGGGAAGCACACAACAATTGGTGGTAACGGTGCACCCCATACCAGCAATGACTTCAACTACTACAGCTGTAGTTTGTTCTGGAACGGCATTGAATATCCCCCTGACCAGCAATTTACCGAGTAATTTTTCTTGGGTAGCTACTTCAAACGCAAATGTAACCGGTGAAAGTATACTTCCTGTAAGCGCTAGTGCAATAACAGATAATTTAGCTCATATTCTCACAACAAATCAAACGGTAAATTATTCAGTAACTCCAATTTCTATTGCGGGTTCTTGTTCAGGAGCACCTTTATCAGTCGTGGTGACAGTAAAACCACTTCCGGTTATTACATCGGCTAATTCCGTTTCGGTGTGCTCTGGTATTCCTTTAAATGTAAATTTAACAGCAAACATACCCAGTTCCATTACGTGGATTGCTACTTCGAATGCTAATGTAAGCGGTGAAAGTTTAACCCTACAAAATACATCGCTGATAAATAATACGCTGACTCCAAACTCTTTAATCCCTCAGAATGTAATTTATTCAATAGTCCCTACCTCCACAATCGGAGGATGTGCTGGCAATGTACAAACGTTGACAGTCACAGTTAATCCATTGCCTACGATGACATCAGGAACTTCAACAGCGATTTGTTCAGGCACGCCTCTTAATTTTAGTTTAAGTAGTAATATCCCATCTAACTATAGTTGGTATGCATCAGCTAATCCGATAGTAGAAGGAGAAAGTACAACGGCTCAAAACGCATCCGTAATTAATAATACGCTTACTCAAAACACATTAACTGCACAAAACGTAACATATACGATAATTCCAACATCTTCAGGAGGGGGGTGTTTAGGAACAGCGCAAACGTTAACGGTTACTGTTAATCCATTACCATCAATGACATCCGGAACTACTGCAGCGATTTGTGCGGGAACACCTTTAAATTTTAATTTGACATCCAACATTACAAGCAGCTTCGCATGGTTAGCAGCAAATAATTTAAATGTGACAGGGGAGAGTTTAACGGCTGTAAATTCAACTATTATTAACAACACCCTGTTCCATCCTTCTACCCAAAATCAAGAGACCGTATCCTATACCATAACTCCAACCTCAACCTTGGGTTTATGTGTTGGAGCACCGCAAACCTTAACCGTTACGGTAAACCCCTTACCGGATAGTACGATTTCCACAAATGGTCCTACCGTTTTTTGTAGTGGGGGAAATGTAGTGATGTCGGTTCCTATTGAAAACAATAGCACCTATTCTTGGTTTCTAGATGGTGTAATAATTCCAGGGGGTGTTGGAAACAGTTACCTTAGCAATGTTTCAGGTATTTTTTCGGTGATTACAGATAATGCCTATAATTGCTCTAGTGATGATTCAATTACCATTACAGTAAATCCAAATCCAGCTATTCCGGTAATTGTTGGCGCAGAATCACTTTGTCTGAATTCACTAAATCAGGTGTATACATCTTCACCGAATAATAATTGGTTGATTTGGAACATTAATGGGGCAAATATTTATTCAGGCCAACATACTAATCAAGTCCACTTAGATGTAACATCCGAAGATACAGTGTGGATTGAACTTACAGCACACGACTTAGCAACAGGCTGTTACGCAATTGGAAGTTTGATGGTGCTTGTAGATACATCCGCTGTCGCTCCCCCTTATGTTAATGTGTTCCCATTGGGTAACGATAATGACTTGCTGTGCGCGCCTCAAGCAACCAATGTTTTTAGATGGGGTAAAATAAATAAGCTAACGAATATAATATATTTAGAACCCTCTGTTTTAACCTACCACAATTTTATATCATTGGATACAGTTACATATTATTATTTTGTGGATCATGGAGGTGATGGTTGTTTTACAAGATCATATTATAATTATCCAGCTTTGGTGACACAGGTAGAGGAGATTCCGAATGTTGATTTTTGGCTTGCACCGAATCCCGTGGTAAATGAATTGAGAATTATGTCTCAATCACAAATGGGCACTTCCATTTCTATTGAAGATCTTGAAGGGAAATGCGTGTATCAAGGAGTGTATTGGACAAATACACCTATAAATTGTGCTAATTTTGTGACTGGCATGTATTTTGTAAAAATTCATACCGGCCAAATCGACTACGTTGTTAAATTTTTAAAATTATAAGTATGAAAAAGAGTTTATTGTTTTTAGGTTTTTTATTTTTTTCCTATTTATTCATGGCGCAAGGTCCTCTTTCCGGAACTTTTGTAATCAATAAAGGGGAAATTGAAGCCAAATGGGGTGATTCTATTATATTTGTATTTAATGTCAAGAATTCTGGTACAAAGTCCATTAATATTCTTGATGTAGTTGGTTCTTGTACTTGCCAAACACCCTATCCCAGTAATATCCAAAAGATACAGCCAGGTAAAACAGGATACATTAAAGTAAAGCTTGCATTGAATAAAAGCGTTTTGGCTGATGATCTCGTAAACGGCATAATTGATTACGATAAATCAGTAATTGTTTATACAAATGGCAAAAAGGAAAAATATCAGCTATATTGCCGAGCTAAAATAAAGATTAAAAAATAATAAAAATCCAAAACTATGAGATTTTTATCCTACATTTTCCTACTTCTTGCGGTATCGATTCATGCACAGGAAGAGATTAACTTACCCGATTTCAGCATTAAAAATTCAAAAGGTAAGGTTGTCACAAAAGACAGTATTACAAATAGCGGTAAAATTACTTTGTTGAATTTTTGGGCAAGTTCGTGCAGACCTTGCAAAGATGAAATGCTTGAAATTTCTCGGATTAAATCTGACGTTGAGTTTGAGAATGTCGTATTCGTATCGGTTTCGATTGATAATGACGAGGCAGTGGTTAATGCTAAAGATTGGTTTAAAAGGAATAAATGTTCTTGGAATCTATATTTTGATACTAAACAGGATTTGTTCAACAAAGTACTAACAGCAACAGAAAATACAAGTACCGCAATACCCGTTAGCATTGTAATCAATAAATCGGGACAAATTGTTTCCTTTATTACTCGTTTTGCACAAGAAACATATAAAGAAGAGCTCGTGCGTATCATCAAAGAAATCGAGCGTAATTGATAAAATAATTGACGATGATCAACAAATTAATTTGGCCAATACGGGTAGTATTTTTCTTGTTTTTCTTCCTATCTGCATTCTCTAAAATTTATCCCAATCCGGATGTGGCAATCCATTTGTTCGAGAAGGAACAATTAATGTCTTTGCATATTCCTTTATGTTTATCAACATGGTTTTCAAGGTTACTTATTGCCCTTGAATTCACGATTGCTCTTGGGTTCTTAATACCTTTTTATTTTAAAAGAATAACACTCCCTTTATCTTCCATTTTATTGCTATTATTCAGTTTGTTTTTAGCGATTGAGGTTTTTGTATTAGGGAAATGGACAGGAAATTGTGGTTGTTTCGGACAATTAATTCCTATGACTCCACCTATATCGTTAGTAAAAAACGTAGTTGCATTAATTATACTAGCTTTTGTTATTTGGAAGAGAAGTGAATTGGAGGAAACGAAAGAATTCCCCCTTGTTTATTATATAACCGCTTATGCATTTATATTTCTCGTAATCTATTTAATTTCACCTAAAACGTGCATTTGCGAAAGCAACAATTCGTCGATGAACAAATCCACTGAAATGAGTGCAGAAGTGAAGTTGTTAAAGGATAAATTTCCTGGAATACAAGAAGGAAAAGCAATACTTTGTTTTTATTCTCCAACATGCCCTCATTGTATGGAAACAGCTAAGGCATTACAACAATTAAAAAAGCGGACTGGAGTTGACAAACATTTTGTTGTTTTCATGGTTGAAGGGGCTACTACCGAAAAGAAAATACAGAAATTCTTGAGTTTGACAAAATTATCCGCAACCTATACGTCTATGGAATTTATTGATTTTCCAAAAGATACGGGTCCACCAGGAATTCTCATAGTAAATAATGGTAAGGTGGAGAAAAGGTTTTTTGGTAACGATAAAAATAAATTTACGGAAGGCGCTTTTATAAAAGCCTTTAATGCAATTCAAGATTAATTCATTCACGTATGAAAAGGTATCGTATTTTATGGTTAGTACTTTTAGTTGCTTTGTTTAACAACTCATGTGTTAAAAGAAAATGCCGAGATGCTTCCGCAACCAATGCTGCGTTTTTCTCTTCTGGCCCTTCAGAGAATAGCCTTTGTGTATATTCCAAGGTTGTTTTTTATACAACAAGTGGCTATTATTTGAATGATCCAATTAATAAAATAGAGATTTATATTAACCAGGTGTATATTGGTGATGTAACATCAGTGTATGCAAGTTCACCAGGCAATTGTTCGGCAAGCGGAACTGTTTCATATCAATTTGTAGATAAAAATCCGGTCGATTGGGAGGCAAAAATAATATTGACTAACGGACAAATTTACTATACAAATGGTATTCTTTCCCCATCATCATCATCATGCCTTATTCAAGATATAATGATGTAAAAGAATCCTCAAGCTATTTTTTTATCGGTAGTTCGTATCGTGATTTTAAAAGGCTAATAACCCATTCAATCTGGTCTTTTCTTTCCTGGTGATCAATACTTAATTCGAGAATAAGCTCATTCCATTTTATTGCTTCCTCTTGACGAGCGCGTTCGATCGCAGCGAGACGAATAGCTTCTGTTCCTTGGCGCATTTCAGATTCTGCACGCTCATTTTTCCATTCCTCACTCATAATTTCGGTTATTTTTTTATATTATTTCATTACATTACTCGCATTCCACAGTTCTACTTAGGTTAATTTCACAACTTGGATATTTAGCTTTTAATCGATTTTTTGCATCGCTTGAACTCTTCGTTTTAATTATTTCTTTAAATGAACTTGCGTTAGGGCATTTAATGCGGTATTCATAACAGCCTTCCCATTTAGGATTAGTATCGTATTTTATGAAAGAACTTATAACGAAAATTGATAAAAAAATCGGTAATACAAATACGTTAATTTTCATCAAATATATTGAATTTAAATAAGCTAATTCTTAGCATTTGAAAAATATAGAAATCGTTCATTAGCCTTCAATATTACCAGCGGATTGCCAAATAATTCACCTATTGATTTAGAACGAAGAATTTTATTTTCATTTCAATTCTCTTTCATACGAATAGATAAATCCTTATTTTTGCACCCTTGTCGTAAGATAATACAGAAATACGTTACATCAATGTAACATTGGTCCTATAGCTCAGTTGGTTAGAGCACCTGACTCATAATCAGGTGGTCCCTGGTTCGAGCCCAGGTGGGACCACATAAAAAACCCTGACCGAAGCGTCAGGGTTTTCTGTTTTGTAATCATTGTTGTTTAATATGTTAAACAAATTGTCCTTACATGCTACTGGGCAAGGTTTGTTTGTTTTCGTTAATTTTATACACGTTGACATTTTTTTTATTGATGACGCAATTAAACAATTTTATGAATAGGCTTTTGGTTGTCTTTGGATTGCTTTTGTTTTATCAATGCAATGTAGGATCATCTGATGTTAATCGTCAGGAACCTCCAGATTCATCCATCATTCCTCAAAAACGGGACACATTGGTTTCAAAAGTCCCAAAAGCATCTTGGAGAAATCCAGTGATGTCTCCCAAGGGTAAGGATATAGCTCAAATTATTCGAGCTTATTATTTAGTAGGAGATTTTGATAAAATGCAACAATTTATGATAATTCCACCGGGTTATTCAAAAACACAAATTTCTCGGGTTCTGAGGAATTCAACCTGGGGATATACGATCAAATTGACAAATATTAAATGGTTAGAGAATAATTCGTTTATTCTAACCTATAAAACTGAGAAGCATAATACCATAGGAATGGAGCAGTATATTGGACGAATTGTCAACGATACCGCCAAGTTGAATTTATTTCCTGAAAACGCAGAGTTATTCCCATTTCATGGAAAATAACGTTAAGAAGGAACTTGTGTGTGTACAATGAAGTTCAGTGGTATGGTAGGGGTTAAAATAATTCTACGGATAGCAAGCTATTAAAATAAAGGCTTTTGAGTGAGTAATCTCAACTATAAGGTAAGATTGGATAATTAGCCGTAGTTCATCGCTTGAAATAGGGGATCACCATCCATGTTAATATTTCATGTTAACATAAAT
This sequence comes from Flavobacteriales bacterium, assembly GCA_046081745.1. Taxonomy (GTDB): domain Bacteria; phylum Bacteroidota; class Bacteroidia; order Flavobacteriales_D; family Crocinitomicaceae; genus UBA952. The sequence continues at coordinate 31,501 of JBJTWL010000031.1, forward strand.
TTACGGGTATGTAAAATAGCTATTTGAAGGATTTTCAAAAATTCCTCTTTTGAAATTTCTACGGCACCAAGCATTTCGGTATGATCATTTAAATATTGTGAATCTAACAATGTGAAT